>NZ_JBMPPF010000019.1:0-99514 GCF_049339385.1 Undibacterium sp. SXout7W
CCTGGCTCAACAAATTCAAACGTGTTCTCACTCGTTGGGACCGTTGCGCTGATCGATATACAGGCTTTGTTCATCTGGCTTTCTCTATGATTCTACTTCGAAGATATTTATGAAATGAGTTCTAGTAAAAACGATTAAGCTGGTATTTCAAAAAAAGAGAAAGTTCAAAGCGAATGATGGCTGAAATGGCTCGGATAAAAGCATAATCAAACAGAGGACGCTCACCGATGCGTCACGCTGCAATACAGAGATGAGATGAGATGAGATGAGATGAGATGAGATGAGATGAGGCAGATTACACCTCCAAAACCAGTCATAACAAGGTGCTTATCCGAAGTAACTGATAATTTACTGTTGCTCAGGATAAGGCACCCTGCCAAAATTATTTTTTCATACCAATAATTGTATAAGATGCGTTGGCATGCGATGTACCACCGCCTGGGAAAGGATGTTCAGTGACACGCATAACAGAACCAACAAAGGTAGGAATTTGATTTTTACCTTCTTTCCAAGTCGGTACTAACCATCCCGTGTAATCGTAGACCCAGCCTTCAGTCGTTTTATTACCTTGAACTGCACGCATCGTAAAGCGGTCCCCCTGAATATCACCTTCGAGTAAATGGCGCACGTCTTTGCCATGTTCGGTTGCTGTCATCACACCAGTAAAATGAGTTCCCGTGAATGGAGGGATGTCAATAACAGCAACGAGTAACTTCATATCGCCGATCTCTACATTAGGATCAGGAATATTTTTTAAACTGCGATATACCCATTGTCCAGCGAGTGTCGCCACTCCATTGGCATTGACTGTTTTTTCAACCGGTTCAGCAGAAATGGCCGTAGCCCAAGGTATGCTGACTAAGCTGATTGCAAGACAGAATTTGCTTAATACTGAAGAGTGAAGTTTGATAGTCATAGGAATTTTTCCAGAGTTTGATGAAATGATGGGAAGGATGTTATTCGTTGTTGATAAGACCTTCAGCCTGAATCGCCAGCTTGATTTCCGGCCTGAAACCCAGTTCCAAATTGACATTAACGCCAAAGTCAGCACGGTTGAAGCTACCAAACACATTGACGCCACATACTTGACGTTTGTAGATGTAACTTTTCATGCATTTGAATGAATCTATCTGTAAATTGAGTGGCTTCGTTACACCGTTCAAGGTAAGGTCACCAATAACTTCAACCGGTTTATCCCCATCAAAGCGCATCGATTTTCCTCGATAGTTAATCGTGGGGTATTTCTCAGCATCCAGAATACGGGATGATTTCAGGACAGCATTCATAGTTGAATGTCCGACATCGACCGAAGCCGTTTCAATCACAACATCTAATGTTCCTGTTTTGGCTTCACGATCAAGCACCACGTTACCAGTGGTCTTCGTGAATTTGCCACGCCAGACAGATAAGCCGTTCCAGTGATCGGCTTCGAAGTTGGGGTAAGTGTGACTAGATAACAAAGTATAGGATTCTGCAGCGTAAGTTTGCGATACGAATGCAGCCAATATGGTTGCAACAAGTAGTGCTGGTTTCATAGGAGATGTCCTTGCGTAGTAATCAACATAATCAACAAAAAAAGAAACGAGTATTTATTTAGCAGAAGCGACGATGTGAAACTTCAGTTGTACCTCGTCAGCTACAAGCGAGGTATCTTTCCATTCTTGTTCACCAATATTAAATTGCAGACGTTTGATCGGGAGCGTACCGTCAAATACATGTGTCGTATCTTCTTTACGAAACACCACAGGAATACTTACCTCCATGGTTTTCCCCTTAATACTCAGTTTTCCATTGACCGCATAACGACCGACAGCAGTCTGTTTAATCGAGCTGGAAACGAACTGTGCCTTGGGATAAGCGCTGGCGTTAAACCAGGTTTTACTACGGACTTCTTTGTTGTAACTGTCGTCACCTATATCAAAACTGGCAACATCAACATCAATACGAACTTGCCCTTGTTCTGGTTTAGACGGATCAAACTGCATATCCAGTACAAATTTTTGAAACTTGCCATCGACAGGTACTCCCATTTGCTTGAAGCCAGCAATGATGCTGCTCTTTGGAAGATCAACTGAAGTTTGTGCCTGACTCACCCAAGGAGTGAGCAGCGCTAGAACTAAATAACTACGAAGTAGAAAATGCATCTTTATCTCTCTAAAATAATGAATCATAAAAATTGAGTCATGGATTACGCTGAAGGAACGGCAGCATGCGCGCCAGCAGATTGTCCCGTTGAATGAACTGATGTTTAAGTGCCGCCAGTACGTGGAGAGCAACGAGCGAGAACAAGAGGTAATTCAATATCCAGTGCACCGTTTTGAGTATGACTTTCCATTGTGGATCGGGAGCAAGTACCGTAGGAATGTTGATCACTCCGAAATACACCACTGCGACACCAGCAGCCTGGCTATATAACAAACCTGAAATCGGAACTGCTATAAGCAAGCCGTACAAGGCCAGATGTGCCAGGTGTGCGGCATATTGATGCATGCGCCCCATCTCTTTTGGTAAGGCCGGTACTGTATGCGTCAGACGCCAGACGATGCGAGGGACTACACTCAGAAACGCCGTAACCCCTATCCATTTGTGCCATGAAAAGTACTTTAGCTTTGTCGGTGTCAGACCAGGTATGTCAGTCATAATCAACCCCAAAATGAACCCTGCCACGATGAGCACTGCACCCAGCCAATGCAAGAAAATAGCCGGCGCCGTATAACAAGTTGGTGATTCCTTCTCGTTGTACTGAATTGATAGAGGTGTTTTCATTGACGTTTCCTTATGACCATTGCTGATTCAAAACTGCTGCAACTGAGCTATGTCAAACTTGAGGCTCGACATAGCTCATTTTTTTCTCATCAGAACATCAGAACGAGTGGTGAATACCGACTGAAATACCGGTTTGATTGGTCTGGCCAGTAGTGGGGATCAAAGCTCCGGTGTAGCGGTTCTTATCGATATCTGCGTACAGGCGTGTTCGCTTAGAAAGAAAGTAAGCAACACTGGTGATAAACAGATCACGTTTACCTGTCGTCACGTTGCTATATTTAGTGTTGTACCAAGCAGCGATCAGTTCGATTTGTGAGGTGGGGCTGTAGATAATGCCCCCCCAGGTGAGCTGATTACGGAAAGTACCGGCATTGAGGCTGTCTTGCCTCTCTTGCGCATAGCCCAACTTGGTGCGGATAGCGCCAAACTGATAACCGCCACCAATGGTGTAGGAGCTATTATCGAAGCCAGTCGTTGTCTTTTTCTTGGTGTAAGCACCACCAAAATTGAGCGGACCTTCGTTGTATCTGAGTGCAACAGCCTGCGCAGCGCCGTTACTGATGCTTCCGGCTTGTTCACCCGCCGCATATTCGGCCATAGCCGTCAATGAGCCAAAGGTGGCGCTGTACTGAATATCGTTATTAAATCGGGTGCCGCCCGTGGCTGATGCTCCCAGACCTGCTGTCGTAGCGACTGTCGGCAGTGTCGTGCCGGCCCCTCCTCCCACCGGGATCAGGCTGATGTAGCGATAAGTAAAGGGTTCATATTCTTTCGCGGTCTGAAATGCGATCGTGTATTGCCGCCCCAGCGACAGGCTGCTTGATTTCCCCGCAATGGCAACAGCAGCAGTCCGGTTGAACAAGGTACTGGTGGTGTTATCAAGAGCGCCGGTTCCTGTATTAAAACCTGACTCCAGTACAAATTTGGCATTCAAACCATCCCCGAGGTCTTCTGTGCCGGTAAAGCCCAAACGATTGGCCAAATAGGTGCCATTGGAGCCTACTGATAATTTGCTGTCACCTGCTGCGGTGGTATTGGTCTGATTACGAAGTCCGCTATCAATGGTTCCGTAAATGGTGACGTTGCTTTGAGCGTGGGCCAAACCACTTGTGAGGCCAAGCATGGCTAGCGCCAGCATAGAATGCTTCATTTCCTATCTCCTTGATTTTATTGATATTTTTTACCGCAATCACAATCCGATGCAGAAACATCTCTGACGAGATGATCTGCATTGATATTGTTTGCCGAAGAAATTATATGCACAATTCAATTTAAAATACATAAAAATATTTTTATGCACAAAATAGTTTTGTATGTATATAATTGAAAAAATGCCGAAAAAATGGTACTTAGTAAGCCTTGTTAAATCAGTTAAGGAGTTGCTGGATGGGCGCTAAAGAAACCTTTGATATACCGTTGTCGGAGCGTGCGTTTCAATTGCTGCGAGGAAAAATATTGCGTTGCGAATATGAACCTGGCGAGAAACTGAAAATGGATACTTTGCAACGTGATCTTGGTCTGTCCAGCAGTCCTTTGCGGGAAGCCCTAAGTCGGTTAGCGGTAGAGGGTTTAGTCGTCAGTGACGAACGTCGCGGCTTTACTGCCGCTCCGGTGTCGCTGGAAGATTTGCGCGAAGTAACACGATTGAGATTAATGCTTGATTGTGAAGCGCTGAGTGAGTCGATCGATTGCGGTGACGACCAATGGGAGGCCAATATTGTGGCGGCTTTTCACTGGTTATCACGTATTGAAGAGCGTCATGGTGAAGGGCCACTCACTCTGGATGCAGACTGGACTATACGGCATAAAGATTTTCATATGGCATTGCTTGCGGCTTGCAAATCACGCAAGTTGATCAGACTGAGTTCCGCGCTGTTTGATCAGTCTGAGCGCTATAGAAGACTATCGATCCGCTATCGTGTAGAACCGCGGCAGAAAGCCGCAGAGCATGGGCAGATCATGGAAGTAGTATTGTCGCGCAACAAAGCCGAAGCAGTGGCGATGTTGCACGACCATATTTCACGTACCGCCGACAATGTCGCGGCAGTACTGGAGAAAAGGTCAGTAGTAACATAGAAAACACAAGGAGATAGTAGATGACTGAAACGGAAAAACAATACATCGTCGGTGGAGTCGCTCTGCCGCGTCCGTTCAAGATAAGACGCCTCGGACACTTTGGTATCAATGTACATGATCCAGAAGTGTCACGAAGTTTTTACGAAAAATTGCTCGGATTCCGCATCTCTGATGTGCTTGATTTTTCCGGTCGTTTGCCTGAAGAAGAACTCAACAAACATGGCCCCCGTGTTGGTTACTTCACCCGTCATGGCACAGAACACCACTCTTTCGTATTTTTCCCTCGCCGTGTCTTAAGTGCTGCCTATGGTTTTCCTTCTGATTATCCGGAAGTAGTCACCAACCAGATTACCTGGCAAGTTGGCAGTCTGCGCGAGGTAGTCAATGGCTACGAGTGGTTCGTCAACAAAGGCACGCGCATCCAACGCTCAGGCAGAGATTTACCAGGATCGAACTGGAATGTTTATCCGTTTGACCCTGATGGGCATGTCAATGAGCTGTATTACGGCATAGAACAAATCGGCTGGAACGGACAAAGCAAGCCATACAGCATGCATAAAGTGCGTCATACCCGCCCACCAGATTTACCGCATCCATCAGAATATTCTGAAATTAAAAAATGTGTGGAAGAAGGTATTGATGGCACCACCGGCTGGAAACAATTAGAAACGATGCCTGAAAAGTATGATGTGGACGGTGTGCTGCTGGGCAGACCCTACAAGATTACCCGGGTCGGACCTGTGCGTTTATTTGTACAGGATATGGAACAGTCCCTACGCTTTTATCGCGATGAACTGGGTCTGATGGTGACCGAAGAAGTAGAGTGGAACGGACACCGATGTGTATTTTTGCGTGCGAACACAGAACATCACTCACTGGCCTTGTATCCGATGGCATTGCGCGAAGAGCTCAACTTGCACCCGAAGGCAACTTTATTTTCTTTCGGGATGCAGGTAGCAAATTACCAGCAACTACGCGATGCAATCGCCTTTCTGACAGAACAGGGTGTGACTATCCGGATGCTGCCGCCAGAACTATTTCCTGGCATCGACTATTGCGCATTCGCGATCGATCCAGACGGTTTTGCGATTCAGTTGTACTACTACATGGAACAAGTCGGATGGGACGGATGTCCACGTCCGTCGAATCAACGTCCAAAAGTTGACCTGAATCATTGGCCTGATACAGTTCCAGCAAAGAGCGATAGTTATCTGGGTGAAACCTATTTCGGCCCCTGGAATTAAACCCGGCTAACGCTGACACTTTGTTCTATTTTCGTTAGCAATTTCTAATAACTTGTACGAAGCAGGATGTGCTCTGGCACAGCCTCGGGGTCTTCCTGCGTCTTCGATTTGTAAAATATCAATCTCTCGCCTAAGGCGAACGAAAGGACAGCTATGAAACTTCTCTCATTTTCTCATCATGGTCGTGAAAGCTGGGGCGCCGTAATCGGAAATGGCATCATTGATTTATGTCAGGTGTTAGGCGGGAAATATCCATTATTGCAAGATTTTATCGGCAGCCCGGACTTTGATCGTCGCGACGAGCTGGTACAAGGGCGTCAGGCAGATCTCTTGTTCGCAGATGTGACGCATTTGCCGGTCATTACCCGCCCTGAAAAAATCGTCCTGCTGGTTCGCAATTACATGGATCACCATAATGAAGTAGTCGCAGCGGGTCTGAAACGCGAGATACCTAAATTCCCTCCTTTGTTTCTGCGTGTGTGGCGCTCCCAGACTGGTCACGATACGGCGATCATCAGACCTTCAATCTCTAATGAACTCGATTGGGAAGGTGAATTGGCCGTTGTGATTGGCAAAGGTGGTCGTCATATCGCTGAAAGCGATGCCTTGTCTCATGTGGCTGGTTATGCTTGCTACAACGATGCCAGCGTACGCGAATGGCAATTTCATGCCCAGCAAATCGCAGCGGGTAAAAACTTTGTCGGCACTGGTGGCTTTGGTCCATGGATGGTCACTGCGGATGAGATACCCGACCCTTCCAATCTGAAACTGGAAACCCGTCTGAACGGCAACGTCATGCAATCATCCAATACCAATAATATGATCTTTGCATTGCCACGCCTGATCAATTACATCTCGACTATTTTTGATCTGGTACCCGGTGATGTAATCGTCACGGGAACACCCGCAGGTACAGGCTGGACACTCAAGCCACCACGTTTCTTGATGCCATCAGACATTGTTGAAGTAGAAATCGAAAAAATTGGCGTGCTGCGCAACTCAGTGGCTGATGAATTGGTAACACCGTAATCACATGAGCCAGAGTGCCATGACCGATACCGTAAACAACAGAGAAAAACATGATTAAAACCGAACATTTATTCGACCTTACATTGCGTCTGGGCACATTGTTGTCAGTCGGGACAACATCAATAGGTGAACGACGTGTCGCTGGTATTAACGGCGGTACGCTGGTCGGTTCAAAACTGAATGGCGAAATACTGAGTGGCAGCGATTGTCAATTATTACGCTCTGATGGCGTACTTGAAATTGATGCGATGTATGTAGTGCAGCTGGCGCAAGGGGAACATGTACGGATTATTAATCAGGGCTATCGGCATGGCCCTGCTGAAGTGCTGGAGCGCCTTGCGCGTGGGGAAGCGGTATCGGCAGATGCATATTTTTTTCGTACAGTAATGCGTTTTGAAACTGGTGCACCTTCATTCGCGTGGCTCAACAAAACCATCGCAATAGCACAAGCGGAGCGCCAAAGTGACAGCGTGATATTCCGTAGTTTTCAGTTGCTCTGAATTGTCTTTGATAGGAACAAAAATGATATACAACAATCTGATTGCTGGCGAATGGAGCAGTGGCGGAGAGCTAATACAGAACATCAATCCATCTAACACGGATGACGTGTTAGGAGACTATAGTTTTGCAACGGCAGAGCAGACGCATACGGCAATCGCAGCAGCACGTTTGGCATTTCCAACTTGGTCACGTAGCAATATTCAATCACGTGCTGAAATCCTGGATAGGATCGGCAATGAAATCCTGGCACGCAGCAAGGAACTAGGTCAATTATTATCGCGCGAAGAAGGAAAGCCGCTCGCCGAAGGTATTGGGGAAACTGTACGCGCAGGGAATATTTTCAAATTTTTTGCTGGCGAGGTACTGCGTACCGGAGGAGAAATTATGCCCTCGGTCCGGCCAGATATTTCGGTTGAGATCACACGTGAGGCAGTTGGGGTGGTAGCACTCATCACTCCATGGAATTTTCCGATCGCGATTCCCGCCTGGAAAATCGCACCGGCATTAGCTTACGGTAATTGCGTAGTATTTAAACCAGCTGAATTAGTACCCGGCAGCGCCTGGATGCTGGCTGACATCATTCACCGCAGCGGCGTGCCTGCCGGGGTATTTAATCTTGTCATGGGTCGTGGAGATGTAGTAGGTGAAGTGTTAGCGACCTCTGCTGACATTGATGCGATCAGCTTTACCGGTTCACAAGGAGTTGGACGTCGCCTTGCTCAGCATGCGATGGTAAACATGACAAAAGTACAGCTGGAAATGGGAGGCAAAAATCCACAAGTCATATTGGATGATGCTGACCTGGAAACTGCTGTGAATGTCGCATTACAAAGTGCTTTCTTTTCTACCGGTCAGCGTTGTACAGCGGCCAGCCGTTTGATCGTTACTGAAGGAATTCACGATCGTTTCGTCACTGCGTTGGGTCAGCGCATGGAAGCTTTGCGTATCGATGATGCGTTGTTGGCTGGTACAGATATTGGACCTGTGGTTGATCAGCGTCAATTATCAAAAAATCTTGAATATATTGCGTCGTCACACGCTGAAGGAGCACGTCTGATATTTGGTGGTGAAACGCTGCTACGTACTCATCACGGCTTTTATCTGGCACCAGCGCTGTTCGCTGATACGACACCCGATATGCGTTTAAACCGTGAAGAAATATTTGGACCGGTCGCCGGAGTTATCCGGGTCAAAGACTATGACGAAGCACTGGCCGTCGCCAATGACACGCCGTTTGGCCTTACTGCGGGTATTGCAACAACCTCTCTTAAATATGCCAGCGATTTTAGGCGCAATGCTCAGGCAGGTATGGTGATGGTGAATGTTCCTACTGCAGGTGTTGATTATCACGTACCGTTTGGAGGTCGCAAAGATTCCAGTTACGGCGCTCGTGAACAAGGTCGATATGCCGCTGAATTTTATACTGCAGTCAAAACTGCTTATATCTCATCACACTAAGGAGAATGAGCGTATGTCCTATGCCACTGCTGTATGCATTCCTTGCGATAACTCGCTAAACATCATATTTGCCACAAGGAGCGAGGTATGAGCGGCGCTTTATCCCATATTAAAGTACTGGATTTGTCACGCGTGTTAGCCGGTCCCTTAGCCGGGCAAATATTGGCGGATCTGGGAGCGGAGGTCATTAAGGTTGAAAGACTGGATAAAGGTGATGACACCCGTGCATGGGGGCCGCCTTATTTATCCGACGATAACGGTGTCACTACCTCTGAGTCAGCTTATTTTGCGACGGCGAACCGCAATAAAAAATCCGTCGTCATTGATCTCGCTCATCCTGATGGGCAGGCGCTGGTTCGTGCTCTGGCAGCCGAGTGTGATGTGATTATTGAAAATTTCAAGGTCGATGGCTTGCATCAATATGGCCTCGATTACGCCTCGTTGAGTGAGATTAATTCACGCCTTGTGTATTGCTCCATTACAGGATTTGGTCAGGATGGTCCCTATGCGGCACGTGCCGGATATGACTTTCTGATGCAAGGTCTTGGGGGGTTAATGAGTATCACGGGCCACGGTGGTGATCAGCCCGGGGCTGGTCCAATGAAAGTCGGCGTTGCACTGACTGACGTAATGACAGGATTGTATGCCGTCATTGGTGTGTTGGCGGCATTATCAGCGCGCGCATTATCAGGAAATGGACAGCATATTGACCTAGCGCTACTTGATGTGCAAGTCGCAGGTTTGGCAAATCAGGCGATGAATTATCTGAGTACAGGCAATGTCCCCCAACGCATGGGGAATTCTCATCCTAGTATCGTACCTTATCAAGATTTTGCCACTGCCGATGGTTTTATGATTATTGCGGTAGGTAATGATGGCCAATTTGAACGCTTATGCAAGGCGCTGGATCATCCGGAATGGGCCAGAGATGAACGCTATGCAACCAACGTAGCACGTGTAGCTCATCGCTCGGAATTGGTGTCGCTGTTGCACGCGGCAACGGTAAAACAGCCGACGTCGTATTGGATTGATACCTTGGAAAAAGCCGGCGTCCCATGTGGGCCTATCAATGATGTTCGTCAGGTATTTGAGGACCCTCAAGTACGCGCGCGAGGTATGCAGGTGAATATGACTCATCCACTGGCAGGTAATGTGGCGATGGTAGCCAACCCTATTCGTCTGTCAGATACGCCCGTTGAGTATCGACTTCCACCACCTTTATTAGGTCAGCATACAGGTGAAGTATTGCAAAGCATTCTGGGTCTTAGTCAGGATCGTCTCAATGAGCTTATAGCGGAAGGCGCAATTCAGTGCCCACAGTACGCTAACACGGTGCCGCCTGCCTGACGCTAGACACCCCATATTAAAAATATAATTACAGGAGACAATCTTGAAAATATCAACAATGATACCGGTTGCACCGGTGGCTAGCCACAGCATACCAATCGCAGAGCCGATTAAACGCGATCCATCGGTCATCGTGCTTACTGAAGTTGTCAGCCGCAGTCAGTTGGGCGGATATCAGATCAGGGTCTTGCTGTTATGCGCACTGGCGGTGATTCTCGACGGTTTTGACGTACAGTCGATGGGCTTTGTTGCTCCGGCGATTAAACAGGAATGGCAAGTAACACCTGCCGTGTTTGGTCCGATTTTTTCAGCAAGTCTGCTGGGAATGGTCATTGGTTCCTTGCTGTTAAGTGCTATTGCTGACCGTATCGGACGTCGACCTGTGCTGATCAGTGCAGTGATCGCCTCCGGTCTACTGACGTTAACCACTTCTTGGGCAAGCTCAGTAGAAATGCTCCTGGTATTACGCTTCTTTACAGGAATTGGTCTGGGGGCGATTTTGCCCAATGCGCTTGCGCTGACGAGTGAATACAGTCCAGCAAAAAATAAAACTTTTCTGGTCATGATGATGGCGTGTTGCTTATCGATTGGTGCTGCCGTAGGTGGTGCGACGGCTGCACTATTAATCCCGGATTGGGGCTGGCGTTCGGTCTTTTTGGTCGGGGGTATCGGCCCTATTTTAGTTGGGATACTGATGCTGTTTCTATTGCCTGAGTCGTTGGCAGTGCTTTTGCTCAAGAAGCAAGGCCATGAAAAAGTAAAAGAAATGCTCAAGAAAATATCGCCAGAGCTTCAAATCAAAGACGATACCAGAATCGTTTTTGGTGAAGAAAAGACTAGCGGCATGCCGATTCAACATCTGTTCATGGAAGGACGCGCTGCAAAAACGTTGTTACTGTGGCTGATGCATTTTGCGAATCTGGCCATACTCTATTTTCTTGCGAACTGGCTACCGACCCTGATTAAAGATGCCGGTTTACCTTTGAGAACATCAGTCATTGCCGGTTCTATCATGCAAGGAGCCAGCGTGATTGGGGCTATTTGTCTGGCACGCTTGATTACGCGTTTTGGCTTTTTCCGCGTTTTACCATTGAATTATCTGATTGGTGCTGCCGCTATTGCTTTAATAGGACAAGTAGCTACTTCTGCTCAGACATTGTTCGCTGTGGTCTTTGTGGTGGGCTTCTGTGCAATCGGGGGACTCAATGGGATTAATGCGCTGGCTGTTGAGTCTTATCCTGTATCACTACGTACTACCGGAATTGGTTGGGCTCTGGGTATCGGACGTTTTGGTTCCATTCTGGCACCGTTACTTGGTGGTATTTTGCTTGCCAATCAATGGTCAATTTCCTCGCTCTTCCTGATAGCGGCTCTGCCAGCGCTATTACTCGCTGGAGGTCTGCTGATCATGCAGGGACTATCCAAAAAGAAAACTACTCACACTGCCATATAAAAATAGACGGGAATCACAATGAAAAAAATCATTTATCTGATGCTGGCGATCCTGTCTTGCGCCATCTTTTCAAGTTATGTTCATGCAGCCGAGCGCGGCAATGCTGAAGAAGCGCAGGCCATGGTAAAAAAAGCGGTGGTCTATATCAAGAAATATGGCAAAGACAAGGCTTATGCAGAATTTAATAATCCACAAGGCCTATTTCGGGATCGCGATCTTTACATTGTTGTATTCGATATGAATGGTCTGGGATTGGCGCATATCAATCCTCGGCTTATCGGCAAAGTAACAGGTGATATCAAAGATGCCGATGGAAAATTAATTTTTCATGCACAACGTAAATTGGCGATGGAGCAAGGCAGCGGATGGGTCGACTACAAATGGCCAAACCCAGTAACGGGACGCATCGAAAGCAAAAGCACTTATCTGGAAAAATTTGACGACCTTATGATCATGTGTGGGATCTATAAGTAAGACTGAGAGGTCTGATACTTTATCTGGCCATTAACAAGAAAGAACAAGAAAGGAATATATGAGTCAATTACCTCAACTGCAAGATGCGTTACTACAATTAGATGGACGTGTCGCTACGCTGACATTTCATCGCGACGATGTTCGCAATGAATTGACCGGCACCAAACTGGTTGATGACATCGAAACGACAGTCAACTGGATTAATGCCAACGATGCCGTTTCTGTATTGATTATGACTGGTGCAGGAAAAGCATTCTCTGCCGGAGGTAATGTCAAACACATGCTGCAGCGTGAAGGTACATTTGGCGGTGATGTATATGCTGTGCAAAAACAATATCGTGAAGGCATTCAACGCATCCCTCTGGCGATGCATAAACTTGAAGTTCCATCAATTGCTGCCATCAATGGTGCTGCCATTGGCGCCGGCTTTGATCTGGCTTGCATGTGTGATATCCGTATCGCTGCCAGTAGCAGCATCATGGGTGAAACCTTCGTCAACATGGGGATTATCCCAGGTGATGGTGGTGCTTGGTTTTTACAACGATTGATTGGTTATCAACGTGCGGCCGAGTTGACCTTCAGCGGACGTGTGCTCAATGCAGAGGAAGCTCGCACACTGGGTATCGTGCTCGAGGTAACAGAAGATGCGGCGCTCCTTGAGCGTGCTCAGGCTCTTGCCACCAGTTTTGCTGCTAAACCACCGCAAGCATTACGTATGACGAAGAGACTGATGAAATCGGCTCAACGTCAGGAATTAGCTGACTTCTTAGAACAGTGTGCAGTATTTCAGGGAATATGCCATAACACGGCTGATCACCTCGAAGCAGTTGGTGCGTTTATCGAAAAACGCACACCTCAATTTAGCGGTAATTGAGTCAATCGTATTTCTTTCATACTTTGCGCTAACGTCAGTAGCGCAAAGTACCCAATTTGCCAGACATTGATACCGGGTTAGAACCAATATTCGACGACTGGCAAACATGGCTCCAGTCACTGAATTGTATTATTGGCCCACCAATGAGCGAAAACAATACGATGAGCACACTCCGTCATCATTTGAATTTTCGTCGCGAATTTAAGCACATGCATTTCCATGATCTTCGGCATTCCGCTGCATCGATGCTGATAAATAATGACGTAGATTTATTCACGGTTGGCGCGATCCTTGGTCACAAATATCAGCGAAGCACAAAGGTATAGTCACCTCGCCACTAAGACATTGACGAAGGCTATTTTTAAGATCAGATGACGAATGACAAATTTCTACCGCCACAAAAGAAAAAAGACCGCATTTAGCGATCTTCTTAAATTTGCGTAAACCCGCATGAATACTGGGAGGGGGGAAGTCGAATAACCACCCAAGAACCGCATAAATAAACGATTTTCCATTAATAAAAATAAACTATGGATGCACCCATGGATGCAAAAAGAAATTCTCAATTACTTTTGCGATTCCCTCATGCCTTAGCTAGACAGGGGCAACATAATGGCATGGAGTAGTCAAATCAAGCATATCAACCAGCAATTCAGGATCTATTTTCTCGTTCAATCCAAGTTTAAACGTCACATTTGAGGAGAAAAAAATGTCAAAATGATTTAATGGGTGGTAATGTCCTTTTTGATGATATGGATCATGATCAAATCGAATATACCCCTCCTCCATCGTCAATAACTCTCTAAATAACGACCAAATTTCTCCATCCATTAAACATAAATCATCGACTGGCTCAGCAAAGTTAAATACCGATGAAGAATCAAAAAGATTCGGAGTATCAAGCAAAGATAAAATATCTGATGAAACCTTATGATTTATATCAGAGTGATTATGTGATTTGAATATAAAAATTCCATCTGACTCTGTGACAAAAAATGGAAACGCCAAAGAAAAGACTTTATTTTCAGAAACAAAGAAAATTCTGCTCATTTTGGAGACTTGCAAAATTACCTTCCCAGCAACTGACTCATTTTTGGGAGGAGTATTAATCAGAAGAACCTTTAAAGTTCTCATTAAAATTCCAATTGCTTCCTTACGAGTCCTAATTGGTGCAAACATCCAATCAGCCTGATATTTATCAATATTAAATTGATAATTTTTCATTTTATTCCCTGAACATCTTTTTATAGTTAAATGCTGCAATTTCTTTTACGTTGTCGTAGTCAAAATCCTCACCTGCAACCTTTTTAACCGTGTCCAAAAGATCAGGCCTAAACACTGGCAACACTCTAAGTTCGTCAAAAATCTTTGTAGCGAAATCATAAAACGACATAGAGCTGTCGTTATGTTTTATTGTTGTTTTTATTGCATTTTTTTCCAATTCCGTTGGCATCCTAGCTTCGATAAATCCACTTTCGTTTATGCTTTTGAGACCAGAATCAATATCTGCCAATATTTGAGTATTAAGTTCATTCGACAAGACTAAATATGTTTGAAGAAAAGAGCGAGTAAGAGTCATGTATAACGAATTGCGGTATCCGTATGTAGGAAAAATTTGCTGCGTAACGCAAATGACGAACGGAAATTCCAATCCTTTTACGTTATTTCGATTACTTACAAATAATTCGCCTTTGACCTTTCTCTTTGACTCATGCGCTTTATTCACCTTCCAACCAATTTCACGCGGTACCAATTGTTCGAGTTGATCAGCGAGAAGATAAGTTGCATCATTTCTATCAATAATGATAATGCCAACGTCATCTGGTGTTGCGGTAGGATTTTCCTGTCTGATTTTTTTTATGATTGCTAAAACTGAATCTGACGCACCTTCATAAAAATTATCTGACCTCCTTTCAATCTGCACACTTGAAAAGGTTAACTTATCAACATCTTCAAATCTACGTAATGGCTCACGTTTCAATCGATAAAGAGTATCATTTTCATTTTCATTTTTATCTACGATATATCCACATGCCTGCCACTCTGCATCTTCTAGCCAACGCAATTTCTTTTTCTCAAATAACCCCATTCCTAACCCATGAGCAAACATTAGTGTGCGTGGATCAGTTCGATAACACTTACTAAGCAAATAATCAGGTTCGATACTTGCAGTAATGGTTTCATCAAAAATACTCTGGAAAATGTCCCCAGCTATATAAACAGCAGTCTTTGTTACCAAATCACATAGTTCAATAAAAGCCTCTGGAAAATCTTGACTTTCATCTATCAGCATAAAGTCAAATGCAAACAATTCTATCTTTTTAGTTTTCAATACCTCAAGAGTCAAAGCACATGCACGCCCAAAAGACATAGACGCGTGATAGCGATAAAAAGGAAGATCATAAAATTCACAGATATATCTGTATGCACCCGAATTTAGATCAGATTGAGACCCCCAAGCGTGAGTACACCAAAGCCGCTCATTCCATTTAATTTGCTGCTCGACCTTCATAAAGTTAAAAAAATCAGGGATACGATGTTTTAAATTGTCCGCCAATATTTTGTTGTGGCAGGTAAACATAATTTTTGTTTCTGAAGAACTTAGATATATCTCTTTAAGTTTATGCAACAACAACTCTGTCTTTCCGGTTCCAGAAAGACCTTGAATCCTAATAGCATGCTTTTTCTGAGGTTGATAAACGAATCTAGTTTGATCACCATCGAACAAAAGTATTTTTTGTTTTACTTTATCGAGCAGGTATTCTGGGATACTAGCTTTTACTTTCTCAACATCATTAATGCTACCTGTCAATAATGAAATTAGTAACTCACACCTACGCTGCTCCTCGGGCGAGTCAATAAAAAACTCCCTGAGAAATTTCTCGGCACTTACATTTTTATCAACATACTGCACTGATGCAATTAAAGTTTCTTTCCAACGCTTAGGACGCCCAATTACATCTCTATAACGATACTTATCAGAAATTGATCCTAAATCCTCAATAAAGTCATCAATAAAGTCCTCGAAATCTTCCTGAACACCGCCAAAGTTAACAAAAATTATTTTATGTTTAGGGATTAACAACACTAATGAATCTTGAAATTCATAGGCGTATTTGTTATCACCCAATGGTTTACTAACCAAATAGGCCTGTTGTTTTGTTTGATTACAAAACTGTTCAATTTGATCGACAAACGAGTGGTTTTTCTCGTTTTTCTCTGCTTGCAAATAAAAAAAGCTACTAGTCATTTTTTCCAACTGTATTTATTTTTTCAATTAAATTCACCCAATATCTGAATATTAATTCCTCAATTACAAATAGGCATCATTAATTGTAAAACTGATGAAAATGAATCAAACCCCTAGGGGAGTAATTTTCGCTTTCCATAAATTGCCAGTTAAGCTAACGGTTTCCATTCGAAATGCGTTCTACTTTATATCCCCCCCCTTCAAAACCTGCGCGCATAAAAAAGCTTCTGTGATACCGGTCTTGATTTTGGAGGCCACAGGGATACGCACCGCCCTTCCTCTGTTGACATATCTGATTGTCACGACGGCACAACCCCCTTAGCGTAAGTCATTGGCTAGAGTCTGGTCAGGGTTTGAATTACCCTTGATCTGTTGAAGTACGGAAGTACCTTGATAGGGGGGGCGACTGACCACCCAAGTGACCACCCAAAAAATTTAATGTGGCGGCTAACACCACGTGCGCGAATATACCCACGTATGTAAAACGCTCAGGAGAACCTAAGTATGGTGGCATACAAGCACATCAACAAATCAGCCAGCCCTTATACCATCTCACTTTTTTATCTCACATGCAGCACTGGTGCAGCCTCGCAAGGCATTTCATCTTCAAACCCGCATAGATAAACGTGATATGTGAAACGTAGCACTGGTGCAGCCTGCAAGCCATTTTCGCCTTGAAAGCTATATCTGGTGCAGCCTCGTTAAAATCCCAGAAAACAGGGGTGTTATTGAAATGAAGTAGGAATGTACCTGTAAACCGGTGTACCGGTGTACCACGGCATACAAATGGGCTGCAAACCCGCATGGATAAAGGGTTTACGTGGTACACGTGTGAGGTGTACCACGCTTGTTTTGAGGTGTACCGGTGTACCAGAATCGTTGCTTTACAGCATGTATATGTGCATGGGCGGCAATGCGTGGCATCCGTGCCGTTTGACTGATCTGTTCTGGAATAGAGATGCAACACAGCCGTGTTTTTGCAGCGCGGAGGGGATTCTCACCCCACCACCACAGGCCGCGCCGCCGGTTCGCTACGCTGGTCAGGCAATCAGTGAATAGAGTTTATCGCTCGGTATCTTGTAGTATCTGGCTTTGGCTCCTGCAAATCGTTCAAGGATGCTGCTTTTACCCTCTTTGTCTTTCTCAAACACGCCCAAATCAGCCAGCTTGCCCGCGACCAGTCTGGCATCATAGCCTTTGCAGACTTCTTCTTTAAACACCTTCGGCAGCAGGTAGTATTCAATGCTTGCGCCTTCGGCTTCTTCTGGGTGTACCTTGTCGCCGTATTCCTTATGCCAGTCGGTATTGCTCTTAATCGGGTTTCCTGCCTTGCTGATCATGCGTTTAAAGCCCGCCTGATTAATGGTTTTAGGTGCGTGGTCGTCCATCGCTCTGTGCGCCCATGCAAAGCGGGAATCGCCATTGACCTGAATGAAGTCAGGTAGCAGTGCCAACATACGATCTTGCTCGATGTCGCCCGCTGTGCCGCGACTTGATAGCCAATCGTTAAAGCAGGTAGTTGCTGCCTCGGTGGCTTCACCATCTGCCCAGCCTGTCACACCGGCGGCGGTCGCTAATTCACCACCAGCGGCCACCAGAGAGAAGAACTCAGACACCCGCTTGACTTGGCCGTGTGCATTGGCGGGGCAAAGGTTGCCAGCCGTGCTGCCGATTGCCTCACGCAACATCTCTGGCAACAGCGCCACATTGTCCACCAGCCATTCGATAAATGTCAGCCCCGCAGTGCCGTGATATTGCTGCGCCATACTGACCAAGTGACGGGATAGTGCAGCGCCATCCGTAAAGCTGTGTAAGGTATCAAACACTCCTAAGCCTTTGCCAGCATCGGCATGAATATGTGCCATGCGCACATCTTGGCCGCCTTTGGTGGCTTTTCCTGCTTCGGCCATTTTGGCCTCTAAAGACAATTCCCCATCACTGATAAAGATCAGTCGCCATGTGGCGATCTTCTTTGCAGTCGCGTTCTGTGTGGCGCGGCCTTTGCCCTTCTCATTACTGAGCATATAGGCGATATTGCCCACCATCTTAGGATCAGCCTGTCCGAGTTCATCCAATACCAGCAAAGCATCAGAATGCTTTTGCGCGGTCGCTTCTAAGGAATTGTCGGTCACGTGCCAGCTTTGCGCATAATCAGCGCCACCAAACACGGAGGCCGCTACTTTCATGGCGGTACTTTTGCCGGTGGAACTACTGCCCATCAGATGCAAGCCAAAGCTCTGCACTTTCGCATGATGCAGCAGCACAGAAGCAAAACCCGCCGATACAAAAAACAATAGCCGCGAATTACCCCGACAATAGGCAGATACATGGGTTTGCCACTCTGCCAGCGTTCCCTTTTGTTTAAATTGCGACGTGGTACTGCCATTCGCCTGAAACAGCACTGTTTCTGCTCCTTGCCCTATGCTGCGATCTGGTAGTACATACACATCATCATGCCAGCCTGTGCGCTCAACACACCGCACACGGTCAGGCACATCCGCCGTTTGTATGTAGGTCGTCAGCAAGTTTTTTACCTTCAGGCCAGGTTCAATCATCAAGCCCAGCGAGAGTAAATCGGCCCGATATTGCGTACCATCCCCCGACAACATGCGGGATGACATCGGCCAGCGTTTGACGTTACCGTCCGGGTCGTTTAATTCCAAGAGATAACCCCATTCACTACTGGCCGCGTCTCGCGTTCTGGCAATCACATACAGGGGCGAACAGATTTTAAGGGCGGGCAGTGGTTCGCCTTCATGGAAGGCATGATAAAACACACCCTCATTACTCACGGTAAAAAATGGCTTACTCGATTGACCAGCGCCAGCAGGTTTGCTGCCCCGATTCTGGCGCGGCGTATTGGCTGGCTTTTGAGGCGTTTTTTGTACGCTGCCCTTGTCAATGGTCACCGCGTCAACGTCGTGTGCCTGTGCCGTGATCTGGCTTACTTCCTGCCCGTTTATTGGCATTGCATTGACTGCCGCTGCACTGGCTGGCGCTGTTCCATTGATTGTGGCCTCGATCTGGCTTTTGACTTCGGCTAGTCCACGCGCCACCGCAAGATCATTAAAATCATTACCACCTGCGGGTAAATTCAGCGGCTTGCACCACAGGCCACCGGTTGTGGTGGCAGCTTCTTTGGCAGCAATCACGCCGGTATTTTTGCCGGTGTTCTGTTCCGTCTCGCTGTCATCGTCAGCACACAGCAACAGGCGCTTATCTGGATGCCGTTGCTTCATCAGGGCGGCGATATGCTTCAGATTGCTGGCGCTGAAGGCAATCGCCACAGGGTAGCCGGTCGCTTCATATAAGGCCGCGCCGGTGGCGTATCCCTCTGCAATCAGCAGCCAGACAGTAGCGCCAGCAACACCGCCGATCAGATGAAAGCCGCCCGACACTTTACCTCCGGTGTAAAAACGTTTATCGCCATTGGCAAACACCCGCTGAATGTTGCAAAGCTGGCCGCTGGTATCCATGACAGGAATCAGCAAGGTATCGCCTTTACGATGACGGACAAACCGAACACCATGCCCCGCAATGCCTTTTCTGTGTAAATAGTCTGAATGGCCTTGTTCGCTGGCGCTGTCCCACTGCTGTTGCGCCATGCTGGCAGCGGCTGCCTGTTTGCGTTCTATCTCTGCCTGTTCTGCGGCTAACTTGGCGGCTCTTTCCTGCGCCATGCTGGCCGCCTGTTCTGCACTGACAGGCGCTGCCGGTGCATGGTCTTTGATATGAAAGCCGCGTTGTTTTGCCTCATACAACACCGTGCCGATACCGATCTTGCCGCCTGCTTTAAAACTGCGCCAGCTTGTTTTGACCGCCGCCGCATCATAGTTGCTGCCGCTCTGACTCCAAGAGTCAAACAGGTCAAAGCCGGCGTCACCACACTCATGCTTAATGCCCATGCCGATCTTTAACCATAACTGCCGGTCATCAGGCGGGATAAAGCTCAGGGCGGCTTGTATGGCCTCTGGTGTAGGCCGCTCAATTGGTTGTCTGGTCATTGCCATTCCTTATTCTTTGCGCCTTTGTTTTCATCCACAGACGGGAACACACATTGAGGTGCAAAATGTACAGACGTATGCACACCCAGCGCATTGACGAATCAATGCGACTCTTTAACTGTTTCGGGGTCATGCCTGCCTCTTAGTGCATCGCGGCAGCGTGGCGCTGGCGTGGTGGAGACGGTCGCATCAGGCGTAATTCCTGCTGAATGCGGCCAAGATAACCGGCGCAAAAAGCATCACGGCTGGCCTGTTCATGTTGCTGTAAGACCGTTTCTGCTAATGCCAGCAAAGCACAGGCTTGCCTTACCATTTGCAGATAATGATGCAGACAGGCTGGCAAATGAGCGTGAAGGCTGATTGCATCGTCTTCACAGAAAAACGCCTGTGCAGCCCGTACACCACAATCAACGGCTTGCTGATAACGGGCATCAATCGGTAACTCTGTTACTGGTGAATGTGTCCCCACCAGCGGCGGCAAAGTAGCGGCTTGATAGGCTGGCTTAAACATGGTTGGCCTTCCTGTCTTCTTGCGCTTCTTGCTCTCTCGCTGCCAATATTGCGGCAGTGTTAGCGTGCACTCTATCGACATCGGCAAACACATCTATTTGCCGTGCCGTTGCAAAGATTAAGCGCTCCAAATGTGAGAAAAAACCTACCCAATATCCTTTAGTGGCAGTCGCATCATTAAAGTCAATATCCGTCACGATATGCCCCAGCAAATTCATGCCCACCGTGCCCGGATTATCTTGCAGGTATTGAGCGAAATGGGCGGCGTATTCTGCACCTAAAAAACAGGCCAGCCCGTAATCATTGGTCGGTGTCACAGCCCAATTGTTATGCAGTTTTTTACCCTTCTTCAGGCGAACCACAAAAGGCAAGGCCTCGATGGTGGCCGGTTTAATTTCAGGCTTGTAGTTTCTACGGGCAGCGCGGTTGTGCGCAGCTAATGCGGTGAAGTGTTTAGATGTGCGTGGTGCAGTCATGGCAGGCTCTTTGGTGTGTGGTTACACTGCGCCCGTCGCCAAACGGGTGGGCAGCAAATGACAGGGTTGGCGAACCGGACACCAAAGGAACCGGCATACCCGAAGGTATCCCCGCCACTGCCGCCCTTAGAGAATGCAATGACATACGCACGTAAAAAAGCCGCATTGCGCGGCCTGTGCGCTTTGGTGTGATTCGAGTCGCCAAACTCGTTCCCTTTTTTCTCAGGGACGCGCACAGCATAATGCTTGCGTGACGGGATGGCAAGGGGCTTTTGTTTCATACTATCCCCTCAATAATCACGCCATTGTGAGGTTCGCCATCAGCATGTCGAATGCTGATGATGTTAGTTTTTTCGCTGGCATGGCGGCATTCGTCACTAGGGCGAGAAATGTCATCATCAATTTGATAGGTAAATTGATGACCGCGAAACGAAAACTTGCCCTCTTTATGGCTGGCGCTGGTCGCTTTCTGATACCAGTAAAGAGACGCGGCGCATTCAAGTAATTCATACGGTTTTTGCGCTTTTTCACACCAATCTTCTGTCTGACTGATTGCGCCCAAATGTACCGTTGCAGCCATATAAAAAGGCGGCTGATCTGGTCGTAACTGGTCGCAAAATTCAATTTCAGCATACAGCACATCTTGCGGCGTATCGGATGCTAACCCCACGGTAGCAAGCTGCTTAAATTCGTTAAACGAATCTCTGTTTTCAGTGCGTGACATCTCGTATTTCAATTGCAACACAGGCTTTGCCCCTATCAGAGGCGCATTAAAGACCGTGTTTTGATCTTGGATATCAAGCAGATTTCCTATCTCATCGCCAAAGCTGCCACGTTCGCTCAACACTTCAGCCGTATCAACGCAAGCGTAATATGCTGAGGTAGCATTGCTCGTTTGCTGAGAAGCGGTAACGGCAATGACCTTGTTCATGTTTTCATTGATGGCGCTCATTTTGCAGACCCCTGCGCCAGCTTTTGAATGTACTGTTCAACGTCCGATTCCAGCCATGCAACGGCACGCACACCGAGAGATACAGGCTTTGGAAAATCGCCTGTACGCATGCGGCGGTAGATTTCAGTTTTTGAGAAAGGTACTCGATTGAGTACCGTAGGCAGTCGCAAAAGTCGGCTGGTAGCGCTGGTGCTGTGTGGTGTCATGTAACCTCCCGTTTCTGCCTTGCACGATTGCAAGGCATGGGAGGCACTTTAGATTTATAACTTTATTAGGAATAGATGATTAGCGGCGCTATCCATGTGATTAGCATCGCTATTACGAATTATTTTTTTCCTGCGGAAGTTTTTTCTTTAGCCCAGAATTTAATCGACCCTCATTTTCAGATTTTTTTACAAAGTTCTTTAGCCAAACTCGCCCGGTGCTTGTGTCTTTACACAGACCTTTTTTGATAAGCATTGATACGAAAGTTGCTTGGTTTGAAAATATATTTGGATTATCGTTCCATTCATCAAACAGTATTTTGGCATCGAGTACCCCTTTTAATCTTGGCTTTGAAGCGTTATTACTATTGATTTTACTGGTGCGACTTTTATCTGCTTCAATTCTTTCTTTTAACGGAATTTTAGAAAGTTCACTAAAAAAAATCATAACTTCATTCGAAAAAAACGGATCAACAAATACACGTTGCATCTTTTCAAAGTGCTTCTCATCTACGAATCTCACCAACATATCAGCTAAAGCAAATGCACCAAGTAGTTTGACAGTCTGTTCAGTGATTTCTTCTTTACTATCATCACACCAGTCTGAGAGAACGCCCAAGATTTCAAAATCAGACACACCGAAGCCTCTTAGACTAAATACGATGTCACAATGACCATATAAAAAATCAAGATGATCTCGTACATTTAATAAAAATATTGAATAATCAGGTTTTTCAAATTTATTTGCTATCTCTGTTAAATACTCAACAGAAAAATCATTAATTTTTCCATTACAAATACTACGGATGATTTCAATATCCATGCCTAATCGCTTGGTAATTTCAGTTGGAATCCATCCAAACGTCAATTTTTTTATTTTTTGTATGAGTAAACTTTTTTCATTACCCTCATCTTTAATATTCGGTACGAAACTAATTTCCAAGTTTTTAACAACAATTGATTGCGTAGGCTCATTTCTTATTTGAGTTATCAGGATTGCTTGTTTATTTTGTCGTGCTGATTCCAGTTGAATAACTTGAGATTTGTTTAACTTTTTATTCATAAATTCCCGCTCAATTCGACACGTGGGTTTGCCAGCCAGTGCCCTTAAATGACTTCAAATTTTGACTTTGGCTACATGATGTAGACTTATTTATCATCCCGACTACTCCCCATAGTGATACCGGCAAGCCAGTACCGTTAAAGCCTCATCATCCACCGCATAGATCAACCGGTGACGCTCATCAATACGCCGAGACCAAAAGCCGGACATATCACCTAATAGTGCCTCGGGTTTGCCTATGCCTGTGAACGGGTCACGGCTGGATGCTTCGATCAGGGTGTTAATGCGCTTCAGGGTCTTTTTGTCTTGCCCTTGCCAGTAGAGATAATCTTCCCACCCATGCGGGGTAAAGCAGATTGACCGACTCATTCCGCCGTCACCAATGTGCGCTTTGCTGTCTTACCTGCACGATATTGCTTAATAGATTCCGCCAGTCTTTGCGCATTCGCTGGCGTTGATAGCAGATACAAGGTTTCTGCCATTTGCTGGTAATGATCTAGCGACATCAATACTGCATCACCACCATCGCGCCGGTTAATCACGGTGATGTCAGCATCGTCAATGACGTTATCAATGACGGATTTCAAAGAATTGCGGGCTTCTGAATAGCTGATTACGCGCATGGTGGCCTCTCTATATGTACAAATAACTGTTCAAGTATAGCGCAAACATGCAGTTTGATTAATCGCCGCTGGGCAGTTGCGCAAGAAAATTCCCCCTGCGCGGCATTCCAGAAGGTGCAGGCTGGTTTCAAATCAACACGATTTCATTCAAAACCCATAGCCGGTGCAGCCTTTCACCGCTTTTACCTTGCAAACCCGCATGAAATGGAAGGCTGTTTTTAGCTGGTACACAGTTGGTACACCTTTGGTACACCTTTGGTACACCTATTTATATATATTGTGTTCCATGAAAAGCTAAGGCTGGCGCTGGTTTCCACTGTTTGGTACACCGGTACACCTGTTTTTGCTGAGATAAGGCTTCTATTTTTTGTGGCTTTGATGGTGGGCATAAAAAAGCCGCACACGGCGGCTATATTTCATAAGGGTTTCAAGGCTAAAACGGCTTGCAGGCTGCGCCAGCGTTCAGGCTTGCTTGAATGTCGCGTGAATAACGTTACCGGAAACCTTCACGCCGTCCAAGTAATCCGCCCAGTGCTGCATCATCTTTTTGCGTTCATCCAAGAATTGCGCCCGATCATAAGCGCTGGCGATCTTGTCTTTTTGGGCGTGGGCAAGTTGCCTGTCCACGGTCTCATGCCGGTAGCCCAGTTTTTCCTTGAGTGTGGTCATCGCCAAGGCGCGGAAACCGTGCGTCGTCATTTTGCCTTCATAGCCCATGCGGTTTAAGGCCATACGGATAGCATCGCCGGACATGGGTTTGCTATGGTCGCGCTGGTTCGGGAATAGGTAAGTGCTGCCGCCGGTATAGCCATGCAGTTCTTTTAGCAGTTCCAGCCCTTGGCGAGACAGGCAGACATGATGATCTGTCTGGTCTGGGTTAATGGTCAGCTTGCCGCGCTTCATGCGCTGCCATGGGATTATCCATTCACCAGTGTCTAAATTGATTTCGCTCCATGGTGTGGTGCGGAGTTCGCTACTACGAACAAAAATCAGCAGCATCAAGCGTAGGGCGATGCGGGTCGGCGCGTACAGTCTGGCATCGTTTTTGTTAATGGATTCCAGAAAGGCAGGCAATTCATCTGGCGCAATGGCGGCGAAGTGTCCGGCCTTCACTGGTTTAAGTACGTCTTTCAGGTCGGCGGCGGGGTTGCGGTTCTCAATGCCGTGCTGATTCGCATAGCTGAATACTCGTGCGCATGTCGCCTTCAGGCGGTGCGCGATTTCACCTGCGCCACGATCTTCAATCTTGCGCAAGGCCGCAATCATTTGCTTGTGCGTTACTTCGCTGATAGGAAGTTTGCCTATCTCTGGAAAAATATCTTTCTCTAGCCGGTTGATTGTGTCCTTGGCCGTAGATGCACTCCATGCACCTAAGCGGGTGTTATGCCATTCGCGGGCAATTTTCTCAAAGGTATGGGCGGCAGATTCAGCGGCAAGTTGCTTCTTTTCGTCACGCTCGGCGGCAGGGTCAATGCCTTCCTTCAGCAACTTTGATGCGGCCAGACATTTAGTTCTTGCCTCAGCCAGACTGATCAACGGGTAGTCGCCAAAGCTCAGGCGGTTGTTTTTCTTGGTGACGGGTCGCCGGTAAGCCATGCGCCAGCTCTTTTTACCAGTGGGGGTAATTTCCAGATACAGGCCGTTCCCATCGGCCAGCGTCCATATCTTCTCTTTGGGCTTGCTGTTTTTGACCTGTATATCAGTTAGCGGGGTAGCGAGTTTCGGCATTTTGCATCCATGGCTTTTAGGTGGGTTCATCCATGGATGCAAGCATGGATGCAAAAAAGTGGGATGTCAATGTATCGTCTGGCACGTTCTGAAACGAAAAACCCGCGTACTCACTGGGAGAATCGCGGGTTTTTGGTGTTTCTTGGAACTGCTTGAAACTTAATTCTGGCGGAGAGGGGGGGATTCGAACCCCCGATAGGTTTGACCCTACGCCTGATTTCGAGTCAGGTACATTCAACCACTCTGCCACCTCTCCGGCATATTTAGCTTTTAAACTAAGCCAATAATTATAGCAAAAATTCTCAATCTCGACTAGGAAGGAAATTCCTGTTGAATTTGCTTTGATATACGCTTGTGAGATCAACAAATATTTCCCCCATGACATCATCGTGTCATAAAGGATCACTATATTCAATCAGTTAATTATCTGCTGTAACGCAACATCGCCATGTTGCACATTACCCTTAATATGAAAAATGTATTAGTGAACCGCATCGTGATTGGAGATTCCGTGAACTCCCTCCCTCAGGCAACGATCATTGCCGATAATCTTTTTTCCCTTCCAGTGAAAAACAAAGAGGCGGCTACCTCCCTTCAGTTACAGCGCATCATTGAAAACCGCTTGCTGACAGCGCGTTTCCAACCGATAGTACAAATGCACAATGGCGATATCATCGGCTATGAGGGACTAATACGCGGCCCTTCCGACAGCTCACTCCATTCGCCAGTCAATTTGTTTAAAGCTGCATGGGAAAACAATTTAACCGTGCAAGTAGAGCATCTTTGCCGCAGAGTTGTACTCGAACAATTTGCTGCACAAAAATTGCCAGGCAAATTATTTCTGAACGTCAGCCCTGAATGCCTGCTGCAACGCGATATGCGATATGGCGAAACTCTCGATTACATTCATGAACTGGGAATTGATCCACGTAGTGTCATCATCGAACTGACTGAATACCAGCCAACTCACGACTATGCTCTGCTATGTGAGGCGGTGGTGCATTATCGTGAAATGGGGTTTGAGATTGCGATTGACGATCTTGGAGAAGGATTTTCCAGCTTGCGTCTGTGGTCTGAGTTAAAGCCAGATTACGTCAAAATCGACATGCATTTTATTCAGGGCATAGACAGCGATCCGGTCAAGGCGCAGTTTGTCCGTTCCATACAAAGCATTGCAGAAAAATCCGATACGCGGGTCGTCGCCGAAGGAATAGAAACACAAGCAGAATTATTGGCGGTACGTGACCTTGGCGTGGCATGTGGGCAAGGCTACTATATTGCACGCCCTCACCCCACTCCTGCGAAAGCCTTATCTGCCGAGGTCTCCAAGGTGCTGACACCGATCCCGCATTTAACACCGCAACGTAGCTTTGGCTCGTTGGAAGGTATCGTCACTGTCGAAAAAATCTTAAAAACGCCGCCGACTATTCCATCCAAAATGCTGAACAATCAGGTGGACGAAATTTTCTTGCAACATCCCAAATTACAAATTTTGCCGGTAGTTGATGATGGCGTACCTGTTGGACTCATCAATCGATATCATATGATTGATCGCTTTGCCCGCCCATATCAGCGCGAACTGTATGGCAAAAAGCCCTGCACCATCTTTATGGACCCACACCCCATCATGGTAGAAAAAAATACCAGTATGCAGGATGTCAGTCACATCATTGTAGAGGCAAATCCTGAACACCTGATTAACGGCATCATTATTACGGATCAGGGTAGATACATAGGCTTAGGAACAGGCCCTGATCTGATGCGGGAAATCACACAAATGCAGATCAACGCAGCCCGCTATGCCAATCCGCTGACGCAGTTGCCTGGTAATGTGCCGATCAATGAACACATAGAACAATTATTGTTGAGAAAAGAAGCATTCTGCGCCTGCTATTGTGACCTTGATCATTTCAAACCATTCAATGATGTGTATGGTTACCGCCGCGGCGATGACATCATACAGATGACCAGCGAAATATTAAAAAAACACTGCGATCCACAACTGGATTTTATCGGACATATTGGCGGTGACGATTTCATTATTCTGTTTCGCAGTGACGACTGGGAAGTACGCTGTCAGGGCATCCTACATAGTTTCGCCAGCGCGATATATGACTTTTACAGCAATGAAGATCGGGAGCGTGGAGGCTATCTGAGCGAAGACAGACAAGGGAAAAAAGTATTTTATCCACTCGTCAGTTTGTCATTAGGCGTAGTGAAATCACGATTAAACAAATACTATTCTCACCACCAGATTTCTTTAGCTGCCTCAGAAGCTAAAAAACAAGCCAAGAAAATTCACGGTAACAGCTTGTTTGTTGATCGCCGCGCAGAGCTGGAGACGCGCCTGCAAACATGAGATATACGGATATGATTGAGATCATAGAGGACTTATGCAAAACCGACTCAGAGCGTTAAAGCGTTTTTTCGTAAAGCCTGGCATAAGCTCTGTAAAACTCGTACCACCTTCGTTGCCCTACCCTGCCGGAACAACGTTGCGTAAATCCTGATCTCTGACCTTCAGTAAGCAGCCGCATTATTGTTCTATTTATTGTTCTATTGAATCTGACATCAACTGATAAATCGATCAACAGCCACCATACAAAAAAACCTCACGTCAGGACATAACATGAGGTTTTTTTAATTTTTACGAGCAGAATAACGAGAAGTTATTTGGCGACTGGCTCAAGTTTTTCGATGCCACCCATGTACGCACGCAGCGCTTCCGGAATCACCACGGAGCCATCTGCCTGCTGATAGTTTTCCAGCACCGCGACCAGCGTGCGTCCCACTGCCAGGCCAGAGCCATTCAGCGTATGCACCGCTTCTGGTTTGCCTTGCGCATTGCGGAAACGTGCCTGCATGCGGCGCGCCTGGAAGGCTTCCATGTTCGATACCGATGAAATTTCGCGGTAAGTATTTTGTGCTGGCAACCATACCTCCAGATCGAAAGTTTTGGTCGCGCCAAAGCCCATATCGCCAGTACACAAACTGACGACGCGGTAAGGCAAGCCCAGCTTTTTCAGAATCGCTTCGGCATGACCGACCATTTCATCCAGTGCTTCCATAGATTTTTCCGGATGTACGATCTGCACCATTTCCACTTTGTCGAACTGATGCTGACGTATCATGCCGCGTGTATCGCGACCATAGCTGCCCGCTTCAGAACGGAAGCATGGTGTATGCGCCGTCATCTTGATCGGCAAAGCATCCGCTGGAATGATTTCGTCACGCACAGTGTTGGTCAATGTCACTTCAGATGTCGGGATCAGATACAGCGTTTCACCTTCGCCATCTTGTCCGCCCTTTTTAACGGCAAACAAATCTTCTTCAAATTTCGGCAATTGGCCGGTACCGCGCATGGAATCAGCGTTCACCATGTACGGCGTGTACATTTCTGTGTAGCCGTGTTCAACAGTTTGCGTGTCGAGCATGAATTGCGCCAGCGCACGATGCAGACGCGCCATGCCGCCTTTCATTACAGAGAAACGTGAACCGGTTAATTTGACTGCGGTATCAAAATCCAGCCCCAGTGCGGAGCCGATATCGACGTGATCTTTGACCTCGAAATCAAACACTGGCGGTGTGCCAACTTTGCGGATTTCGACGTTCGCCGATTCATCCTGCCCCACCACCACAGATTCGTGCGGCAGATTAGGAATCGTCTGCAAGAATGCTGTCATGGCGGTCTGCACTTCTGACAGACGGACTTCTGAGGCTTTCAATTCGTCGCCGATGCCGCCGACTTCGGTCATCACTGCGGAAGCATCTTCGCCTTTGCCTTTGAGCATACCGATTTGTTTGGACAGGCTGTTACGCTTGGCTTGCAGTTCTTCAGTGCGGGACTGAATCTGCTTACGTTCACCTTCCAGCGCGTTGAACGCATCGACATCGAGTTTGAATTTACGGGTAGCAAGACGCGCGGCAACAGCGGCGATATCTTTACGCAGGAGTTGAATATCTATCATAGTGATCTGATACGAATAAGTGGAATGAGCTAATCGGCTATTGTAGCAAGGGCGGGCGAATTTCCCTAAACTTATAGCATGCGACCGCGACTGAATTTCAACGCTATCCAGCGCATGTAAATGCAAATAATGGGGAGTATATGAGCAAAATCAGCTTATCTCTATACAAACAAAGGGGGATAGGCTGGAAAAAATAGATACCCCCGGGAGTATATTTCAGGCTTTTTCCTGCTTTTTGAGTGATTTCTGAGCGTTTTTTTTGCCGCGTTTTGACATTAGCAAATGCGCTGAAACCTGATCAAGCGCATCAGCAAATCGACAGACGCCGTTAAACGCCGTCCACCTCATCATCCAGCCGCCGCAAATACGCGAGCTTTTCTGCAATTTTGATTTCCAGTCCGCGCGGCACAGGGTGATACCAGGATTCCCCTTCCAAGCCTTCCGGCAGATAGGTTTCACCAGCGGCATACGCATCCGGTTCATCGTGGGCATAGCGATACAGTTTGCCGTAACCGAGTTGCTTCATTAACTTGGTCGGCGCATTCCGCAAATGTTCAGGCACGACGCGGGATTTATCTTTGGCGACCAGCGCCCTGACGGCGTTATAGGCTTTATAAACCGCATTTGATTTCGCGGCGCAAGCGAGGTAAATCACCGCCTCCGCCAGCGCTAACTCGCCTTCCGGCGAGCCCAGACGTTCATAGGTTTCAGCTGCATCCAGACAGATACGCAAAGCGCGCGGATCAGCCAGACCGATATCTTCCGACGCCATGCGGACAATACGGCGCGCCATGTAGCGTGGATCAGCGCCACCATCGAGCATGCGCACCAGCCAGTAGAGCGCAGCATCAGGATTCGATCCACGCACCGATTTATGCAAGGCAGAAATTTGATCGTAAAACGCGTCACCGCCTTTATCAAACCGCCGCAAAGCGTCGCCCAGACATTCACTGAGCAAGGCTGGATCAACGACAGTTAAATGTTTGGCAGTCGCGGCATGCGCCACAATATCGAGGTTATTCAATAATTTACGACCGTCGCCATCGGCGCTGGACACCAGACTGGCTCTCGCTTCCGGCAACATCTGCAAACCATCAAGCTGACGCTCGCAGGCACGATCCACCATCAGCGCAAGATCGTCATCCGTCAGCGATTTCAGCACATACACAGCAGCCCGCGACAGCAAAGCGCTATTGACTTCGAATGAAGGATTTTCGGTGGTCGCGCCGATGAAGGTGAACAAGCCACTTTCCACATGCGGTAAAAAAGCATCTTGCTGACTTTTGTTGAAACGATGGACTTCATCAACAAACAAGATGGTGCGGCGTTGCGAGGTCGCCTGCAGTATCTGTGCGCGCTCGACCGCTTCGCGTATATCTTTAATCCCTGATAAAACAGCGGACAAGGCGATAAATTCGCAATGAAACGCATCCGCCATCAGGCGCGCCAGCGTGGTCTTACCCACACCCGGCGGGCCCCACAGGATCATCGAATGCGGCTCACCAGACTGAAACGCAACGCGTAGCGGTTTGCCCTCGCCCAGAATATGCTGCTGCCCGATCACATCATCCAGCGTCGCCGGACGCATGCGCTCTGCCAGCGGCGCGAGCTTCTTACGTGGTGCGTTCATCATGCAATCACATCTGCCATCTCATTTGTCATCTCATTTGTCATCTCATTTGCCAACATTATTGGCGGAACACATCCGCCCCGGCCGGGACGACGAATTTAAACTGATCTACTTTCAAAGCCGGATTTTTTTCCATGCTTTTGAGCGTCACCAACGACACCTGACCAAACTGATCGCGCAATTCCAAAGCGTAAGGAACGCCGTCTTTCATGCCGATGCCGATATGATCAAACTGGCTGCCTTTGGCTTTCGCAGTCGCCTCCAGCCATTCCATGCCCTGCTTCGATGGCACATCTTTGAGGACGAAATTTTTATCCAGATCAGCGGCACCAGCGCTGCCAAACAGAATCGCTGCAGGGCTGGAACCCAAAGCATTGCCTAATTCTTTGATCGTGACTTGATTCAGATCTTTATCAAAGATGAAGAGTTTTTCACCATCGGCCTGCAACACTTGCTCGTAAGGTTTTTGGTAAGTCCAGATGAATTTCCCAGGACGGGCGAAAACAAACGCGCCGCTGAAGGTCTTGGAGACTTTAGGGTTGCCATCCACCATCTTGATCTGCTGCTGAACGAATTCACCTTTGGCACTTTTGGTGTTCGAGACAAAGGATTTGAATTGATCAACCGCAGACGCCATGGCGATTGCGGGTAACAGCGTGGTGGCAACAACACATGCCAGCAGACCGCGTAATGCTTTACTTTGCTTCTTCACTGATTTTCCTTGATTACTCATCTGTACTACTTATCACAACGTCAGCCTGATCCGCCTGTCGCGGCTATCCATGGCTACTCAGCATTTCCGATCGGGACCAGAATTTCACGGTTACCGTTCGACTGCATCGTTGATACGACCCCGCTTTGTTCCATTTGTTCCAGCAAGCGGGCAGCGCGATTGTAACCAATACGCAAATGCCGCTGCACCAGCGAAATCGAAGCGCGGCGGTTTTTCAATACGATCGCTACAGCCTGATCGTACAAGGCATCGGCCTCGCCACCACCGGCAACCTCGCCCGCAGCGCCGCTCTCACCACCCTCTTCCAAGGTGCCGCCTTCGAGTATGCCTTCGATATAATTGGGCTCGCCCTGGGCTTTTAAATGCTCGACCACACGATGCACTTCTTCATCCGACACAAACGCGCCGTGTACCCGCACCGGCAAACCGGTGCCGGGCGGCATGTACAACATATCGCCCATACCGAGCAAGGTTTCTGCACCCATTTGATCGAGAATCGTGCGCGAGTCGATTTTACTGCTGACCTGAAACGCGATACGGGTAGGAATATTCGCCTTGATCAGGCCGGTAATCACGTCCACCGATGGTCGCTGCGTTGCCAGAATCAAATGTATGCCGGCAGCACGCGCTTTTTGCGCAATACGGGCGATCAGCTCTTCCACCTTTTTACCCACCACCATCATCAGATCGGCCAACTCATCAATGATGATGACGATGGTTGGCAATTTATCGAGCGGTTCCGGCGCATCCGGCGTGAGGCTGAATGGATTCGGAATATGCTGTTCTTTCTTTGCCGCTTCTGCGATTTTGACGTTGTAACCGGCCAGATTACGCACGCCCAGTTTGGACATCAGCTTATAGCGGCGTTCCATTTCGGCCACTGCCCAGTTCAGGGCATGTCCAGCCTGACGCATATCCGTCACCACCGGTGCCAGCAAATGCGGAATGCCTTCATAGACTGACATTTCCAGCATCTTAGGATCGATCAGTATCATGCGCACGTCGTTCGGATCTGACTTGTACAGCAGTGACAATATCGTCGCATTAATACCAACAGACTTACCTGAACCAGTCGTACCAGCTACCAGCAAATGCGGCATCTTCGCCAGATCGGCACAAATCGGATTGCCTGCAATATCTTTACCTAAAGCGACCGTCAGGCTGGAGGAGCTATCGTTATAGACTTTGGATCCCAGAATTTCCGTCAGCCGGACAATCTGGCGCTTGGGGTTAGGCAATTCCAGTCCCATGTAATTTTTACCTGGGATTGTTTCCACGACGCGGATTGATGTCAGTGACAAAGAACGCGCCAGATCGCGCGCCAGATTGACGATCTGACTTCCCTTGACCCCGGTTGCCGGTTCAATCTCATAGCGGGTAATCACAGGGCCAGGGTACGCAGCCACTACTTTGGCATCAACGCCAAAATCAGATAATTTCTTTTCTATCAAACGACTGGTAAATTCCAACGTCTGTATGCTGACAGTTTCCTGCACTGGTGGTGCGTCATCCAGCAAAGAAATCGGCGGCAGGTTCGTGTCAGGCAATTCATTGAACAGAGATACCTGTTTTTCTTTTTCGACCCGCTCGGAACGTTGCACTGCAACGACTTGCGGCTCAATGCGCACAGGAGGAGCCTCGACGATTTTTGCGCGCTCCTGTACGACGGCCTCTTCGCGCTTGACAGCGGCAGTCTGACCAACACGCCGGTCTTCCGCGTCTTCATGCTTATTCTGAATAAATACAAATACAAACTCAATCGCACCGCCAATACGCTCAGCAATCGTCAACCAGGACACATGAAAATAAAGACTGATGCCAAGTGCAATCATCATCAGCAACAACAGTGTCGCTCCTGTAAAACCAATAGCAGAAAATGTTGCTTTACCGATCAACTCACCTAACACTCCACCCGGTGCAAGCGGTAAAGCAACTTTGAGCGTATGCATGCGTAAATACTCAATGCCCATGCTACCGGCCAATAAAAGCGCAAAACCGAACATTTGTATGATTTTTTCAGACTGATGCTCTTCTTCCGCTTCTGCCTGCAAGTCAAAGCGGCTGGCCAGTTTTTGGTAAGCCTTCCAGACTTGGCGCAATGAGGCGATGCACCACCACCAGGTTGAAAACCCAAAAATATACAGCAGCACGTCGGCCAGCCAGGCTCCCAGGCGTCCGCCCATATTATGAAATTTAGGCACCACACTCGATTGGGACCAGCCGGGATCTGCCTTGGAATAACTGATCAATATCAGCATCAGGCATACACTCAGTGCTGCAAATAATATCCAGCGCGCTTCCATCAGCAGCACAACGAATTTATTCGGCAACGGTGGCGGGGGCATTGCCTTGTTGGTACGTGTGTAGGCTTCGTTACTTGTAGTCATAGACAAAGGGAGACATCATTCATACGGCCATCAAAGGCTGACAAGATAGCATGTAAGGCGGTTACCGCAAACCCTGTCCACTGACGCAGCGGCTACGGATAGACTATAATTTGCAATTAATCTCCCAGGCAGGCGTAAAAACACCTGAAGGCTTGTTTTTTGTAAATAAACCGCCACCTGCCAGCAACAACGAAGATATATCTTCACACATTGATCAACTTTTTTCTGTAGGCCTGCTCATGTCCACACCTAAACACGCTCAAGTACTGATTCTCGGCTCCGGTCCTGCTGGCTATTCTGCAGCGGTATATGCTGCCCGTGCGAATTTAAATCCAGTTCTGATTACTGGCGTGGAACAAGGCGGCCAGTTGATGACGACCACGGACGTAGAAAACTGGCCTGCTGATCCGATGGGCGTACAAGGTCCAGAATTGATGCAACGTTTTTTACAGCATGCAGAGCGTTTCAATACAGAAATTATTTTTGATTACATTCATACTGCAAAGCTTGAAGAAAAGCCCATCCGGCTGATTGGTGATCAGGCGGAATACACCTGCGACTCGCTGATCATCGCAACAGGCGCGTCGGCACAATATCTGGGGCTGCCATCCGAACAGGCATTTATGGGTAAAGGCGTTTCTGCCTGCGCTACCTGCGACGGCTTCTTTTATCGAGGCAAAGAAGTTGCTGTTGTCGGCGGTGGCAACACTGCAGTGGAAGAAGCGCTGTATCTGTCCAATATCGCCAGCAAAGTGACTGTCATTCACCGTCGGGACAAGTTCCGTGCCGAGGCGATTCTGATTGACCGTCTGATGGCCAAAGTGGCAGAAGGAAAAATCGAGGTCAAATGGAATCACACTCTCGATGAGGTGACTGGTGATGATTCAGGTGTCACAGGCATCAATATCAAAGCGGCGGACGGCAGTATCAGTGCCATCCCATTACACGGTGTATTTATCGCCATCGGTCATAAGCCAAACACCAGCATATTCGAGGGCCAGCTTGACATGCACAATGGCTATATCAAAACCCGTACTGGCAATGAAGGCATGGCAACCGCTACCAGCATCGCTGGCGTGTTTGCAGCAGGCGACGTGCAAGATCATATTTACCGTCAGGCGATTACCAGCGCAGGAACAGGTTGCATGGCAGCGCTTGATGCGCAACGTTTCCTGGAAGAATAAGCTGGCTTGCCATCATGTCTTCTTTGAAAAATTTTGCTGACCTTAAATCGTTAAGTCAGCAACTGAAAGAACAACAGGAAGCCAGGCAGCGGGCGGACGCTTTACGCGCTGAACAGGAAAAAAAAGCAAAAGCCGAAGCTAATATTTTTCGATCCAGTATTGGCGGCGTAGAACCCATTAAGGCATCGGCAAAGCATCTGTCGATGCCACAACGCCCCGCGCCACTGCCGTTTCAGCATATTGCGGATGAACAAGCCGCTTTGCAAGAATCGCTCTCGGACGAATTTGATGCAGACTCCTTGCTGGAAACTGACGAAAACCTCAGTTACACGCGGCCAGGTGTAGGTTCAGATGTAGTCCGCAAGTTACGTAAAGGTCATTGGGTAATACAGGCACAACTTGACCTTCACGGATTAAGACGTGATCAGGCAAGAGATTCTCTGGGGGAATTTTTACGTAAATGTGGGAGAAACGGCACTCGCTGCGTACGCATCATTCACGGCAAAGGTCTGGGCTCTGTCAATAAAGAGCCTGTGCTGAAGCACAAAGTCAGAAACTGGCTGATTCAAAAAGATGAAGTACTGGCTTTTAGCCAGGCCACTGCTGCAGATGGTGGCTCTGGCGCATTGATTGTGTTGCTGAAATCCTGACCTCAGCAACATCAAGGTCATTCCCTATTTAGCTCAACTGCAAATTAAACTGCATCCGAACCAGTCTCACCAGTACGGATGCGGATAACCTGCTCTACATTCTGAACGAAAATCTTACCATCGCCAATCTTGCCGGTATGCGCTGCCTTAATAATGGCGTCCACTACGTTGTCGCAGATTTTGTCATCGACAACGACTTCCACTTTGATTTTTGGTAAAAAATCAACCACATATTCTGCGCCACGATACAGCTCAGTATGACCTTTCTGGCGACCAAATCCCTTCACCTCGACTACGGTCAAGCCCGTTACACCCACATCTGCAAGGGCTTCACGTACTTCATCTAGTTTGAATGGTTTAATAATTGCTGTAACTTGTTTCATCATTTCTCCTTCGTTGTTTCCTACATTTAATCTCTGAATTTTGAAGTAATCGGATAACGCCAGTCACGCCCGAACGCACGATGCGTAATGCGTATTCCTACCGGCGCCTGACGACGCTTGTATTCGTTAATTTTAATCAGTCGCGTAATACGCTCTACGTCCTCTTCCCTATACCCCTCAGCAACAATCTCGGCACGCGCTTTGTTTTCTTCCATATACAAACGCATAATGCCATCCAGAATCTCGTAGGGAGGCAAAGAATCCTGATCCGTCTGATCTGGACGCAGCTCCGCTGACGGAGCGCGGGTAAGAATGCGTTCAGGAATGATATCTGACAAGCTGTTTCTATATTCGCACAAACGATAAACCAATGTCTTGGCAATGTCTTTGATAACAGCAAAGCCTCCAGCCATATCACCATACAAAGTGCAATACCCTACGGCCATTTCACTCTTATTACCCGTTGTCAACACGATCGAACCATGTTTATTCGACATCGCCATAAGAAGTGTGCCACGAATTCGCGCCTGTATGTTTTCTTCAGTGGTATCTTCTTTTAATCCTTGAAACTCCTGACTCAAGCTTGCTTTAAACGCATCGAAACAAGCTGCAATCGATATTTCATCGTAACGAACCCCAATCCGCTGAACCATATCCCTGGAGTCTGTCAGCGAAATATCTGCCGTATAAGGAGACGGCATCATCACCGCACGCACTTTCTCCGCCCCTAGTGCGTCAACAGCAATCGCCAGTGTCAATGCCGAATCGACGCCACCGGACAAACCAATCAGCACACCGGGAAAACCATTTTTAGTCACGTAGTCATGTACGCCCAGTACCAGTGCCTGATAGATCTGCGCCTCGGCAGATAACCCAGTTTCTATACGTGCAGGTAATGGCTGAGCACCATCAAACTCAATCACCAGCAAATCAGGCTGACAATGATGCAACTGTGCACAAACTTGCCCTTGCTGATCCATGACAAAGGAATTTCCATCAAAAATCAGTTCATCTTGCCCACCTACAAGATTGGCATAGGCAAGCGATAACCCTTGTGATGTAACGTTCGCGCGCATCACATCAAAACGCTGACTCTGTTTATCCATATGAAATGGAGAGCCATTAGGAACCAATAGCACTTGCGCACCAGCCTGCTTCGCGAGTCTTGGAGCCTCTGCAAACCAGGTATCCTCACAAATATTCACACCAAAACGAATACCTTTGACGTCAAATACCAGCGGTTGCTCTGATGAGGAGAAATACCGCTTCTCATCAAATACCATATTATTAGGTAACTCCCGTTTGAAATACGTCCCAAACAATATGCCATTACGCAATACGGCTACTGCATTAAAGTATCGCCCATCTTGCTCAGCCGGATAACCCACCAGTACTGTGATTTCTGGAAATAAGGTAATCTGTTTGCAAAGCTGCTCCAAGGTTTCTCGTGTGCGGGCATAGAATGCTGGACGAAGTAGCAAATCCTCGGGAGGATAGCCAACCAGAGATAACTCTGGCGTCACTACAATATCAGTCCCCTGACCGGCTGCACGCTGAACGCAGTCCAATATCTTTGAGGCGTTACCGGCGAGATCACCGACAACGCTATTTATCTGAGCGATGGCAACTTTAATTGTCATAATGGTTAAATCTGAATCAAATCAAAAAAATGAATTCTGCTTCTCTGGACTCACATTATCGCATGCGCATCACAAGTTCTCTGTCTGACATTGGCAAGAATCAATGGGATGCCTTACTTAGTACCCAGACAAAACCCAATCCATTTTTATCTTATACGTTTTTAGATGCATTGCATGAATCCGGTTCGGCATCGGAAGCGACTGGATGGACGCCATGTTTTCTGAGTATATGGGAAGCCGACGAGCTGATTGCCGCCATGCCTCTCTATGAAAAAGCCCATTCCTATGGCGAATACGTCTTTGACTGGGCATGGGCTGAAGCCTATCATCGCCACGGACTGCCTTACTATCCGAAATTATTATCAGCCATTCCATTTTCTCCTGTCACTGGCAATCGTCTATTGGCAAAAAATGCTCATGCCAGACATTTGCTTGTTCAATTGCTCAACAAAATACAAGAGACTAATCGATTTTCATCATCCCATATTTTGTTTCCAACCGAAGACGAAGCCACTGTCTTACAAGAAAATGGGTATATGTTGCGTAAAGGAGTTCAATTTCACTGGATAAATCAGGGATATCAGGATTTTGATGATTTTCTGGCCAGTCTGGATCAGAAAAAAAGGAAAAATATCCGCGCTGAACGCCGCAAAGTAGCCGAAGCAGGCATTCGATTTCAGCATGTCAAAGGCGAAGAAGCAAGCGCAGAAGACTGGGCGTACTTTAAACGCTGTTATGACACGACTTATCGCGAGCATCATTCATCCCCTTATCTGAACCTGTCGTTTTTCCTGCAAATAGGTAAGCAAATGCCTGAGCATATTCATCTGATTTTTGCAGAACATGAAGGCATCAGAATTGCTGCGTCGTTATTGATTTATGATGAAAAAACGGTCTATGGCAGATACTGGGGATGCACTGAAAATTATCCGTGTCTGCATTTCGAAACGGCCTACTATCAGTCGATTGAATTCTGCATCAATCAAGACATTCAAATCTTTGAAGGTGGCGCACAAGGTGAGCATAAAATGGCCAGAGGATTCCTGCCACAACAAACCTGGTCCGCACATTACATACATGAAACAGGGTTTGCAGATGCGGTATCGCGTTTTTTGGAAAGAGAGTCCGTAGGTGTCGAGCAATACATAGATGAATTACTAGAACGAAATCCCTACAAATCTTCCATGTAGACTTATATAAGTAACTTGAATTTTTCGGTCGTTCAAGGCATTCTGCTGCTATGCAAAACAATTCTGCCCCACCCTCCACACCAACAGACAATGCGCTGCCCGTCAAACGCGTCGGACGCTTTTATCTTAGTGAAAAAATAGGTACAGGTTCTAATGGATCAGTATATCTGGGACATGATCCGGTTATCGACAGAAGTGTTGCAATCAAAATTTTATCTCCAAGCATGACCGCAGTAGACAAGCGGCAAAGAGAGCAACAATTTATTAATGAAGCACGCGCTGCGGGGCGCTTGTCTCATCCGAATATCATTACCATTTTTGATGCCTCCAGTGAAGGTGGCACCACCTTCATTGCAATGGAATTTCTACAGGGAAACGATTTACGGGTTTTATTGTCCGAAGGGAAGAACTTTGACATTATAGAAACTGCGAATATCGTACAGAAAATTTCTGATGCACTCGCCTATGCTCATGAACATGGTGTGATTCATCGCGACATCAAACCGGGCAATATCTTCATCTTGCCCAATCAACAGCCTAAAGTTGTAGATTTCGGGATTGCCAGAGCCCCGAATCGACTGCCTGACCCCATGTCAGATCAAGGCGTGACTCTGTTCAATAACAACATCATGGGAACGCCAAATTACATGTCGCCCGAGCAAGCGACAGGACAGCCCGTTACGGCATTGACCGACGTCTATTCTTTGGGTGCGGTGATGTACGAAATGCTCACGAAACAAAAACCATTTCAGGCTCAAGACATCAATAAGTTATTACATCTGATCGCAACAAAAAATCCCAAACCAATCCCTGACATTAACCCTAACATCCCGGTCTCGCTCACTAAGATTGTGATGAAAGCGATGCAAAAAAATCCTGCTGATCGCTATCAAAGTGCAGCAGAAATGTCAGCAGACATGACTAAATTTTTGGAGCGAGATAAAAAGCTCAAGCGAAAACGTGGACGATCAAATAATTCGCATGGAGCAAGCGAAATGCAAACATCTCTGGAAGAACCAACTTCCTGGATAAGTTGGGCTGCAGTTATCATTGCAACAGTTGCAATATTAGTGTATCTCATACGCTAAACAGGGCTTAGCTGCGTTGTGACTCAAAGACATAAAAAAATGCCATCCGCGGATGGCATTTTTTAAAATATCAATTTTACTTTTCTGCTTTCTGGAAATTCGCTACACCTTCAAGAATTTCAGCTTTTGCATCTTCAGGGCCACCCCAACCTTCTACTTTGACCCATTTGCCTTTTTCAAGGTCTTTGTAATGTTCAAAGAAATGCTGGATTTGTCTTAAACGCAATTCATTCAAATCTTCTGGCTTTTGCCAGTGAGTATAAATTGGCAATACTTTATCGATAGGCACAGCCAATACTTTAGCATCCTGACCACCTTCATCGCTCATTTTCAATACGCCGATAGGGCGGCAACGAACAACAACACCGGGAATGAGAGGGAATGGTGTTATCACCAGCACATCAACAGGGTCTCCGTCACCAGCAATCGTTTGAGGAACGTATCCATAGTTGCAAGGATAGTGCATTGCTGTACCCATGAAACGATCAACAAAAATGGCACCAGTCTCTTTATCTACTTCATATTTGATTGGATCGGCATTCATTGGAATTTCGATCACGACGTTGAAGTCATTTGGCAGATCGCGACCTGCAGGAACACTATTCAAGCTCATGTTGCTCTTTCTCAGTAAGTATCGGGAAGAATGTAATTGAATTCGGCAAAATTATATCTGCTTTCAGCTATCAATTGCGCATTGCAGCACCAGTCTGAATAACTATTACAACATAGTTGCTATGGCGCACTGGCGATAATGACTTGCCGCTTCTTCTTCCTGCCCTAAAGCTTCATGCAATTGCGCTAATTTAAGATTTGCCTCCCTGACGGTACGTGGATCAATCGCATCAGATAAGGCTTGCTCCATGTGCCGCTCGGCTTTACCCCATAATTTCTGCCTGAAGCACAATGTTCCCAACGTCAAAGCTAATTCAGGGTCTGTTGGGTGAGACTCAGACCATTTCTCGCAATATTCAATTTGCGATAATAAAGCTGCCGAACCCTCTGATGCTGCCGCTTCCCGGTATGCACGCATCAGGCGTTCATCCCATTCTTCCGAAATCGATTTTTCAACGATCGTTCTTGCATCGTCAAACAATCCGCGGGAGTTAAATGCATCCGCCGCAGTAGAGGCAACAAAAGGAATTTTTCTGTCTGCTGCAGGAATTTCATACCATACACGGCGCAGGGATTCCGCATCGTGTCCGTGGTCTTTCAACAAATCTTCGTAAGCAAGTTCACGTAGTCGATTAGACAATGCAGGATGCAAAGCCTTGTGTTTATCCAGCGTACGAACCAGCTTGAGCACCTCTTGCCATTTTTGCGCCTGCTGATTTGCTTTCAAAGCCCAACGTAATACCTGAATATGTCGAATGCCGCTGGAATTCAATTCACGTACAGCATCCAATGCCTGATCGGATTTATGTTGATCAACTAACAACTCTGTCATACTGACGAGCCGTGCCACTTTATGCGTAGTATCATGCTCTACGGCAGACAGCCAAGAATCACGACGCTCAAACTGTCCCATATAATGTGCTGCTCGCGCACCGATCAAGGAAGCAATGCCGGTGTTTTCAGGTAAATCAGCAGCACGGACAGCCGCTTTCTCTGCGTGTCCAAAGCGACCTTCAAATAATGCTTTGAGCGCTTCTCTGAGTGACTTATTACCATCTCTTTCACGCTTATTCTGTCGGTATGCTGCAACTTTTCGGGGCATTTTCTTCGCCGTAAGAACTGCAGTAATGATCGTGTACACAATCACAAACAACACCAACAGCAAGAACAGGAAAAAATTGAGGGACAGATCAATCCGGTAAGGTGGATAAAACAGCACCACATTACCAGGATTAAATCTCGCGCCAATAGCAAGCCCAACCGCCAGCGCAAACAAAATTAAAAGCCGGATAAAAATTCGCATACGTTCAAGGCTTCACTTTGTAGTTACGCACAGCATTCAAACTATCAACCAAGGTGGGCATTTCTATTGACAGATTGCTTCCTTGCACCTGTCTCAATAAAGCCTGAGCAGCCTGAGTCTGCTTGGCACGTGTATCAAAATATTTGGCGATAGCGTCTTGTGCAGCGATCATATCACTACGGAAAATGCCTTCATTTCTAGCCAACAAAGCTAAGCGCGCATTTAACAGACGCAATTTCAGGTTCTCACGGGCGAAATAAGACTGAGACGGCGTTAACAACAAAACATCCGGTGTTTCTACATTCCGTACACGAATCAATTGCTTAATTTCATTCCACATTTCACTGGAAAAACTTTGCCACCCATCCTGCAAACGCATAGTCCAGGTGATATCTTCAGGCTCATCATTCGTTTTTTTACTATTTTTCGAATTGATAGATGATTTAGGTAAAACCCGCAGAGGTGCTTTAGGCGCTGTTGCCGACACAACTGAACGCTCGTCTGCCCACAGAGGAATGTGATCAACCTGGGCAATCACACTATCAATACGCAAAGCAATGCCCGGCAAATCTAATGCGGGCAATGATTTCAAGCGCTCCATATCTCTGGCAATCGCACGACGTATGGTGATGAATTGGGGTTTATCCGACTTGGCTAAACGACTATCGGCATTTTGTAAGGCGATCAGAGCACCTTGAACATTGCCAGCCAACTGCAACTGCTGACTAGCGGTAGACAATACCTGCTCAATTTCTGCCAATGCCCAATCATCACGATTTTTAGACAAATCCTGATACAACTGCTCCAGCGCAAGCTGCTGACTTTGCGCCTCACTTTGCTTACCTTCCAGCAAAATGACTTTAGTCTGAATTTCTTTTGTCGTGTCCTGCACATTACGGGCAAGTACCTTCGTCTCGCTGCTGGACGTGTCCGCACTTAATAAGCGCCTTGCCACTTCTTCGCGCAAATTAGTAATCTGGTTTTGCGAAGTCCACCAGTTGGCAGCAAGCAATACTGCCAACACGCCGGACATCATATACGCAGGCTGAACCCAGCTCACATCTCTCGTCGCAACAGGCGCGACTGTTGATGCTGTTTGTTCGCTTGCTGGAGCCGTCGGTGCGGCACCTGAATTTGGTTGCTGTTCGCTCATAAATAAGATTGTAGCGCGACAAGCAGGTGTTCGTCGCCTGACGCTGTGAGTGTGATCGATTGGAATCCTAAATTTTTTGCAGTTTCAGCAATACGGATATGGGGAATAATCAAATGCTGATGTTGCATTTTTGCCACTCCCAAATCGCCGGATATTGTATTTACCCATAAAACCAGATTTTTTAATGCTTCTGAACTCGTAATTATCCAGTAGGCAGACTGCTCAGATAAAACACTGAGCTGACGTTGTTTTATAACATCAAATAGTGGTGCAGCTCGTTTGTAGGCAGCGATAATTTCGACCTGCACGCCTTTGTCTCGCAAACGATCTGCCAGTAACTCACGACCACTATCACCACGCACGATCAATACTTTACGGCCTTTTAGCCTGGCGAAATCTAATTCTTCTAACAAAGTCTCAGAATCCGTTTTCAGCAAATTACTGGGACTGATAATGATTGCGTTCTGATCCGTTATCCCGTGCCTGCGTAATGCTTGCTTACTCCCCTCGCCCATCACCGCAATCGCGAGCTGCTCCGGCCAGCGATCTATATGAGCAAAAAATGCATCGATCGCGTTTGGACTGATAAATGCAAGCATATCGAATTCATTCAGGCGTCTCACAACATCCGTTAAGGGTGCCTGATCCTGCAATGATTGAATTTCTAACAACGGAAATTGTTCAACTTCAAAACCCATTGCCTGGGCACGCTGAACAAATTCAGCTGCTTGCTGTACAGGTCTGGTGACAACAACTTTGGGGCGTAATGTCTGCATCAATCGAGGTTATTCGCTCAATTGTTGCTGGCAAACCGCAAGGATGCCCTCTGCATCCTGCGCCGCTAATTGCGCGGAAACTGCCTCCCCCAATTGCTGCGGATGTGCAGCATTCCCGCTAACTTCAGCTTTGGCCACCCTGATGCCGTCCGGCGTTGCAACCATCGCACGCAAATGCATTACTCCTTCAGTGACAGTCGCAAATGCTGCTAACGGAATTTGGCAACTTCCGCCAAAAGTTTTAGACACGGTGCGCTCGGCAATGACAGCCTGGGAGGTTTCCAGATGATTCAATGGTGCCAGCCATGTGCACAGATCCGCCCGACCTTCAGGTATCTCAATGGCCATTGCCCCCTGCCCTGCCGCGGGAAGGCTTTGCTCTGGCTCGAGAAAAGCACGAATGCGCTCTGGTAAGGCAAGTCGTTTTAAGCCAGCCGCTGCCAAAATGATTGCTGCATATTCACCCTGATCAAGCTTTCGTAAGCGCGTGTCAAGATTGCCACGCAAGGGTTTAATCACGAGGTGAGGATACCGTGCAGATATCAGAGCTTGTCGACGCAAGCTGCTGGTGCCAACAATAGCCCCCTCAGGCAAATTATCAAGACCATCAAAATCATTCGACACAAAAGCATCTCTGGGATCTTCCCGCTCCAGAATCGCTGCCAATGTAAAACCTTCAGGCAATTCCATCGGCACATCTTTGAGCGAATGTACCGCAAGGTCAGCCCGACCTTCTTCCATGGCGATTTCTAACTCTTTGACAAACAATCCTTTCCCGCCGACTTTAGATAAGGCTCTGTCCAATATCTGGTCACCACGGGTTGTCATTCCCAAAATTTCTATCTGACAATCAGGATAAAGACTGGCCAGGCGATCACGCACATGCTCCGCCTGCCACATTGCAAGTCGACTTTCTCTGGAGGCGATGATCAATTTGGTTGGGGAAGCAGCAGCCAAGATGTTTACTTTCAAAAGATTGATATGGAATTGCAAATAAGTTGCCGAATTTTATCATTGCGGTGGCATATATTCGACTCCGATAAAAGGAAACGCGAATGATTGTTTGCCGCGAAACAAGCAAATTTCATCATAACGCCCAAACTTGACACGGAAACTGCTATAACGGCATCATATTGAGAAATTCTTTACGCCAGAATGCCGCCACGAATGAGCGGCATTTTTTATGCATGCACTCTACAACGTGCAGACGCGCATCAACTCGCAACATATGGGTCACCTATGCACGCCACTGAAACAAAAAATCATCTTATCCTGACAGGCGATCGCCCTACAGGGCCTTTGCATCTTGGCCACTTTGTCGGCAGCCTCAGAAATCGAGTCAAATATCAGCATCAGTATGAGCAATATATTATGCTCGCTGATGCTCAGGCATTGACAGACAATATGGATAACCCAGCCAAAGTGCACGACAACGTCATGGAGGTTGCGCTGGATTATCTGGCGGTTGGCATAGATCCATCAAAGTCCACTATTTTTATTCAGTCGCAAATTCCTGAACTTACCGAACTGACGTTTTATTATCTGAATTTGGTGTCTGTTGCTCGACTGGAACGTAATCCGACCATCAAACAAGAAATCATTTTGCGCAATTTTGAGCGTGATATTCCTGCTGGCTTTTTGACATATCCGGTTAGCCAGGCAGCCGACATCACTGCATTTAAAGCCAGCCTGGTTCCAGTAGGTGAAGATCAAATCCCGATGATCGAGCAGACGAATGAAATTGTCCGGCGCTTTAATCGCCTCGCCAACAAAGATATTTTGGTTGAGTGCCAGGCCTTGGTACCAGAAATCGGCCGCTTGCCAGGAATTGATGGAAAAGCAAAGATGAGTAAATCACTGGGCAACACCATTAATCTGGGTGCAACTCCTGCAGAAATCAAAGCAGCAGTCCGTAATGTCTACACAGATCCATTACATCTGCGCGTGAGCGATCCCGGCCACCTGGAAGGGAACGTGGCATTTATTTACCTGGATGCGTTTGACGAAGACAAAGTGGCACTACAAGAAATGAAAGACCATTATGTACGCGGCGGGCTGGGTGATAGCATTGTCAAGAATCGTCTGGAAGGTATTCTTCAGGATATGCTCGCACCGATACGTGAACGTCGAGAAGAGTTTGCGAAAGACCGTGGTCAGGTATTACAAATGCTAAAAGAAGGCACGAGAAAAGCACGTGAAATAGCAGCAAAAACAACTGATGAAGTCAAAGCAGCGATTGGTCTGAAGCATTTTTAACGATCTGATAATCGAGAATCCAGTCGACAATCCAGAAGTAGTGTCCCTGAAAAACCTGCGACGAGTATTTTTTAGTCGGCAATAGTCAAGAAATTCCGCAGCGTGAAGTGCCGCAATGCATTTCACGCTTTTTTATTGATGACACTCACAAAAATTCATCCAATATCTTTTTTACTACGCATCTGATCCCGGATGATGCATTGCGGCGTAGAATAATCACAGAGAGATGAAACCGCCGCACCGCATACCTATCAATCTATCGTGAAGAGGTGTATCCATGTACAGCAAAATCCTGTTACCAACAGACGGCTCTGAATTATCCAATGCCTGCGTGACAGCTGGAATCGAGTTCGCCAAACAATTAAATGCAGAAATTGTGGCAGTTTTTGTTGCCGGCAATTATCAATATCCGATTTACGTTGATATTATCCCGCCGAATACACCGACAGAAGAAGAGTATCAAGCCGCGATGAAAGCGCTTGGTGAAAGCTATCTGGAACCATTAAAAAATATTGCCGAGCAAGCGGGCTTAAAAGTGAGTACCGTCGTCCAGTTCAATGACTCTGCCGCCAAAGAAATCGTACATACAGCTCAGCAGTATCAATGTGATCTGATTTTTATTGGCTCACATGGCAGAAGTGGTTTCGGTCAGCTGTTGTTAGGCAGTGTCACCACGAAAGTTTTATCAATGTGCCAAATTCCGGTTCTGGTTCATCGCGTCAAACATGCCTGAATATCCTTAATCTACATGTCATGGAACGGCGCCGGCAGGCTGGGTCGGCAGACGCCACTACCATGTATCCAATATCAACGTTATATTTAGCTCAGATTACAAGCAGGTGAATCAGTAGAATTTATCCCAAATATCCAGGTTTTGACCGGCACAATGTCAAGTACAATGGCGCGCATTCAACCTTTCCGTCTTTAACGAAACAACTACCCTCTGCGTTCCTCCTTAACTAATGATTCGTATTTTAATTGCTGACGATCACACTATTATGCGTGAAGGTTTAAAACGCATACTTGATGGTATCGACGATATACAAGTTGTTGCCGAAGCCATTGATGGTTTTGATACTCTGGAAAAAGTACGCGCTACAGAATTTGATGTTCTGCTCATGGATTTGTCGATGCCCGGACGTAGTGGTGTGGACCTGATTCGCCAGATCAAAGATGAGTGGCCTAAATTGCCAATTTTGATACTCACCATGCATGAGGAAGAACAATATGCAGTCAGGGCAATACGTGCTGGTGCCAGAGGCTATCTGACAAAAGAAAGCGCAGGTACACAACTAGTAACGGCCTTACGAAAGGTTGCTTCCGGACGACCGTATATCAGCATTGAAGTCGCCGAACAACTGGCCATGAATGCCATGCCTGCAGATGATAATTTGCCACATACAATGCTGTCCGACAGAGAATTTGAGGTTTTCAGTCACTTAGTCGATGGTAAATCCATCACTGAAATTGGCGACAGATTGCATCTAAGCGTGAAAACAGTCAGTACGCACAAAACCAGAATCATGCAAAAGATGAATATGAGTAATTTATCTGATCTGGTGCAGTACGCAGTAGCCCATCATTTACTGACCCCAAAAGCCTGACCCTCCTCTTCCTCTTACAGGCAACAGATTGATATCGCTTTCAACTTTACTGCCAACTAGGAATATTCCTACAATATCAGCGCCAAATCTGACAATTCAAATCAGCATTGACTGATGTAAATCAAACCGGGCAACCGTGATAATGGACACATACAAACAAACGGTGTCCAACATCCGCCCGCATCATGAATCTGTTTATCGTCGAAGACTCCTTACTGATCCAGCGTCGTCTGGTTCAGTTCGCCGAAGAAATTCCTGGCGTACATGTCATCGGGGTAGCGGCAGATATTGATAGTGCTTATCAGGGTGTTATCGGGAGTGAGACAGATGCCATGATCCTCGACATTCATCTGGGCGAAGAGAATGGCCTGCAGTTATTAAAAAGCATCAAACATAGCAAGCCTTCAGTCAAAGTGGTCGTGCTGACCAATCATGCAACAGAAGCAAACCGAATTCATGCCCTTAAAGCGGGCGCCGATGATTTCCTGGATAAGTCCACTGACTTTCAACAAATTCCAGATGTTCTTCATCGCTGGCAATAAAGATTTTCGTCTATTCATTATTTAACTATTACGCTTTTTATCAGGGGATTAACATGACTACAGCGGTGCTTTCCAATATTGCAAAAGGATCGTCAACATCCATGCAGAATGTCAATTTTGCCGTCACACCGAATGAAGCAGGATGGCGCTGTCATGGCAACCTCTGGTCTAATCTGCGCGAAATCTGCGAATTATTGCGTATTCCTGCCCCAGCAGCATCAGCGGATGAAGAATCACTGTTTCAGCATGTACGCTTCAAAGCCGGACAACGTATCCATACGATTGGCCAAAGTTTCGATACCCTGTATATCGTTAATTCAGGCTTTCTGAAAACAGTACTGATTGATGAATATGGCAATGAGCAAGTGCTGAGCTTCCCAATGAAGGGCGACTTACTTGGAATTGATGGAATCCACAATCAACATCACGCATCAGAGGCTGTTGCGCTCTCCGATTGCGATATTATTCTGCTGCCTTATAAAACATTTTCCACATTGGGCCGGACTTACATTGAACTCGAGCAAGCCATGTTCAACGTCATGAGTCGTGAATTAGTACGTGAACAGTTAATGATTGGCATGCTCAGTGCACTCAGTGCAGAAGCCAAGGTTGCACGCTTTCTGATCAATTTGGGAGAGCGTTTCAGCCAACTTGGTTACTCAGGAAAATCGTTTAACTTGCGTATGACACGCCATGAAATCGGTAGCTATCTGGGACTGACTCTGGAAACCGTCAGCCGCACATTATCTGCCTTCAACGAAATGGGATTTATCAGTGTTGATCAAAGAGAGATTTGCTTGTTGGATACAACAGCATTAAAAACTCTGCGCCGCCTCCCTCCTGCAAAAGCACGCAGCAAAGTCAGTGAAAAAGTATCTGCCTTGGTTGGTAAAAATTTACTGCCTCAGTGGGGTAATGAAGTTGCAGCAGTTCTGAACTAGTGTAAGCTAAACAAGTGTTCGACAACTTTACCAAAAGCGGGTTGAGCAAAACGTAATACTTCGGATCTTCTTCAGAAGAAGCCAGTCAGCCGGATCTGGCGCTTACTATATTGAAACGATTGCAAGGAGCACATACATGGCATACAAGACCGTACTCGTACATATTGACGAATCCGCACGCTCTGATTTCAGAGTGAAAATTGCGGCTGAGATCGCGAAAGCCGATAATGCCCATCTGCTGGGTACCGCAGTCACCGGAGTATCCCGTTTCATATATCAAGATGGAAATATCAGTGCAAGTGATCCTAATCTGACAATTCATCTGAATTTTCTAAAAGAGCGAGCAGAACGTGCTGTCGCCAACTTTAATAAATTAGTACAAGAAACAGGCGTGAGTTCTTACGAAAGTGCTATCGCCAACGACGAAGCAGGCGGTGGTATTGGCCTGCAAGCACGATATAGTGACTTGGTCGTGATAGGACAAACTAATCGCGACGAACCATCACCGTCAGTATTACCCGACTTTCCTGAATATCTGGTCATGAACTCAGGACGCCCTGTATTGATCGTTCCTTACACCGGTGATTTTACGACTGTAGGTAAGCGTCCATTGATTTCATGGGATGCCAGTCGCGAAGCAACCCGGGCATTGACTGATGCAATCCCTCTGCTTAAACAAGCAGAATTAGTACAAGTCGCGATTTTCAATCCGAAAGCAACGCCAGATGCGCATGGCGATCAACCGGGTGCGGACATCGCCCTTTATCTGGCGCGTCACGGTATTAAAGTCGAAGTGTCAGTACACAAAACATCGACCGATATTGGCAATGCGCTGCTCTCACTCTCCAATGATCTGGACAGCGATATGCTGGTCATGGGTGGCTACGGGCATTCAAGGTTCAGAGAAATGATTATGGGTGGCGTGACCAGAACGATTTTGGAAAGTATGACCGTTCCAGTACTCATGTCACACTGATCGATCGCACTTATACCTAGATATTGAAGCACCATAGCTCCGCTCTTCATTCAACGTAATTAATAAATGGCATTCTTTTTTGAATGCCATTTTCTTTTGGTTACGGGACGCCAAAGGCATGGCACTACATAAACAAGATAAAATGCCGGGCTTACTTCCGCTCTTGCATTGCTACTCATCATCATGGATACCGACCAAAAACTGGCACGTGCACGTATCGCAGCTGCGATATTATTGATTCTTTCCGGCGTACTCTGGATGAATCAACAACAATTGACAGAATTCAGGGTGTCCACACCGCTTCCTCTGCATACTGCATTGGAGACTATGACGATAGTCATATTTACTTCCGTATTTATCGTCTGCTGGAATGCATTTGGGGACTCAAGAAAAAAAAGTAGTGTCATCCTAGCTGTTGCCTTTCTCTGTACTGCCATTCTGGGGTTTTTCCATGCTGTCAGTTTTCAGGGCATGCCCGGGTTTGAGAGTGCGGAAGACATGCATAAGTCATTATCTTTCTGGCTGCTTTCCCGCTCTTTGGTTGCAACCACATTGCTCGGACTCGCGCTCGACCCACAAGATTCGGCAATCAGCGACAGACAAGCGTATACATTGCTACTAACAGGATTAAGCCTGACTGCAGCTTGGATCTTGGTCATCTTTAAATTCCCTCATCTACTGCCATTGACCTATATTGAGGGCGAGGGACAAACAACATTTAAAATCAGCTGTGAAGCCGCACTGATCGGCATCAATATATATACGGCATTTCAGTTGCATCAACATGCGATGCAATTTCAATTCGACAAAACAGCAGAGCATCTTCATATCGATCGCACGCCTTTGTTTTTAGCAAGTGCAATGATGGCGATGTCCGAAGTCTACTTTTCGCTTTATGTAGAGACCAGTGACGTCAACATCGTAATCGGACACCTGTTTCAGCTATTTTCTGCTATCGCGATTTATCGCAGCATGGTCGCTGTCAATATTCATACTCCCTATGAAAATCTAGCAAAAACCAGCATACATCTTGCAAAATCCGCGGAAGAATTAGCATTGCAACGACAACGGCTCACTCGTATGATCGATACAGCCATTGATGGAATCATCACCATCAACGAAAAACAAGACATCATCCTGATTAATCCTGCTGCTGCCACGATATTTGGCTATGAAGTCGATGCATTACTCGGTGCGTCATTGAATGATGTGATACCTGCACGCCATCGTCATTCTCATGGCTCACACGTTACCAAATTTGGTCAGACTGGTGTGACACGCCGTAAGATGGGCGATGATTATGAGGATTTTTACGTGACTGGCTTACGCTCAAATGGCGATGAATTTCCCATTGAAGCCTCTATCTCCAGCCAATTAGAAAATGGATTACGTTATTACACTGTCATTTTTCGGGACATCACTGAAAGAAAAGTCGCCAAACAAAAAATGGCTGCCTATCACGAACAACTAAGCCAACTATCATCAACACTCCAAAGCATACGGGAAGAAGAGCGTAAATATATTGCTCGCGAATTACATGATGATCTGGGTCAGTTGCTCGCTGCTTTGCGCATGGACTTATCGTTATTACAAAGAGATACCACGCTAACTGGAAAATCCCAGCAAACGATCAACAGTATGGATCAACTCATTCTGACTGCCATCACTACTTTGCGCAGGATTGCGAGTGATTTGCGCCCGCGTGCACTGGATGAAGGGGGACTCTATTTTGCCTTGCAAACACTGCAAAAAGAATTCTCTTATCGCCATGGTATAGATTGCGAATTAATCGCCTCTGAAGAGTTATTAACTCTAGACGATGCACGTAGCACAGCTATTTTTCGCATAGTTCAGGAATCTCTGACGAATGTAGCAAGACACGCTAACGCCAGCGAGGTTCAAATTGAATTTTCCCAATCCACACAGAAAATACGATTTACGATTACTGACAATGGCAAAGGTATAGACGAAGATGATATGCACAAATCGCGCTCATTTGGCTTGGTAGGCATGCGAGAACGCATTAAAGCATTATCCGGAGAGTTTTTAGTTGAAAGCTCACCGGGAGAAGGAACCAAACTGGATATTCAAATACCAGTAATTGATGAACAATTGAATTGAAACACCGCTTGCCCTTGCTAAATTCAAGTGTAAACTAGGCAAATAGAGAATATTTTCTGGGATAGCGTATATGTCAATATCAGCATTAAATACTGGCTTGTCCGGTCTAAAAGCGTATGAACGGGCACTGGATAGTTCGGCACACAATGTTGCCAATACCAATACAGCCAACTTTTCTCCCGAAAATGTGAGTTTTCAGGAATCCAATACTGGGGGGGTTGTCGCCAACATCAGTCGTGAAGGTTTGGCAGCGGCATCGGCAAGTGGTACAGATTTGAATACAGAAACCGTAAAATCATTGGAGTACAAAGCTGGCTTTGATGTTTCTGCAAAACTGGTGAAAACTGCTGATGAGGTTCTTGGTACTCTCATCAATATCAAAGCATAAATATCAGGTATATATCGGTATATCGAAACAAAAATATTAGGTAACCGGTGTAACGCATAAAAAATCTGGCATCCCCTTCATATCAAAATACCAGAGTCCTATCAGTCCAATACCAATCAAAAATAGCGCACAAACCTTACGCAGTAAGGATGACGCTTTTTTTTGCATACCAGATGTGAACAAAGTCTGCGCAAACAACAGATGCGGTAATGCAGCAATACCAAACAAGAACATCAACACCGCACCGGATATTGCACTCCCAGATAACAACGCAAATGGCGCAACGGTGTACAGTAGCCCACAGGGCAGACATCCCCAGCTCATACCCAATAAAAATGGATATCGACTTCCCCTCCTCAGTGCAGGCAAAAAGGAATGTACAAACCCCAAAAAGCGATCGGTAAATTGATGCAACATGGGAAATTTCAATGAAATTTCCAGCAAACGCAAACCTAGAAAAATTAAGGCTAAGTTACCGAGTACAAAAAAAATTTGCTGCAAAGGCAACGCTGCTTTGAATAGCATACCAGCTGCACCAAATGAACCAAATAACGCACCTATCAACATATAAGTGAAGATACGACCACTTTGCAGCATGAGCGTATAACTCCAAGTATTGGATACCCAGCCGTAAGAAGATGGCAGTAGCTCTCTTGTTGCTGCCTGTATTTTTATTGGGATAGTTTTATTATGTTGCGTAGATAAATGATCCTGACCGGCCTTAGTCAGCATGGACGAGATACCACCGCACATTCCAACACAATGAATACCACCAGCCAGACCTGCACTCACTGCAGCCAGCACTAAAGGTAAGGTCAGCATGATTCACATAAGTTGATAAAAGAAGCCGAGCCTGGTTTGACTCGAATGAAGCCAGGATAACTTATTGGTAAACAAATAGTTCAATCACTGTCGGCGGAAGTAAATACGTAAGGCAATAGGATCATCACCATCAGCAAAATTGTGATAAAAATACTGGAAATCAATATATTTCCAGTATTTACCAAGAACACTGCAAAAAAATCAATGCGCTTTTCTCACCAGCAAAGCAGTGAGGCCACTAGAGAGAATTCCCAATAACCAAAATGCAAAAAACCCTACCGTGTAAGCACCAGTAATATGAATTTGTATGCGCTCATCGAGAACAATCAACTCCATCGGGTCAACCAAACTAAAAAACAAACCTGTCGCCGCGCATGCCATCAGGAATGAAGGCCAGAGAACGATCATTAACATCGGACGCAATAGTACGTTTTTTTGTGCAGAAATATTATTTTCCAAATCCCGTCCCCCTTCTAGTGATTATTCAACCGATCATCCAGCATTGCGCGGGAAAAGGAAGCTTATTTTTCCGCAGTCAGTTGTTTTGACTTTTGTTCCGGCTCAAACCAGTCGCCTGTTAAACGCCATGCCGTAGTTTCGAGTTTGATATGAAATAATTTAACAGAACTAGATGCTAAGCTAGAGAATATTTTAAATTCTCCCTCATAATTTCTAGGACTAGTTTGTTTCAACGATAAACGATGAACAACTTCGGTCACTGAATTATGATCAGGAACTGCATTCGCAAGACTTAATTGCACGGTTTCCGGTAAAACACCATCGCCGGTAAGTTTCAGTTTGATCTTTGACTCCACAGGATCCAGCATAAGATTCGCAGACAAGTGCAACTCTCTGGCTCTTGCGTCACGCTGAATGTCTTTATTAATCATCAGACCTTGCTTGTAATAATCTTCAGCGACAACTTTATCTGCACCACCAAAAGCAACGAAACCTGTGTACAAACTAGCACACACGACAACCAATGGGCCGCCTGCAACCAACAATAACCATGGTTCTTTAAACCATGCGTCTTTTTTGTGCTTCTGCGGCATTAATGCGACACTCATCAACTTCTCCTATCTTGGTACTATAAACACTGCTTTTTCTGTCACAGTAATATCAGGTGCATCTAAATCTTTGACTATAAAGCGAATGCGATTAGAACCAGTTTCTAACACGCTCGCCGGTATCTGTACTCTCAGTGGGAAGGCTTTGGTCGTTGCAGCAGCAACACTCAGATCCGCATTATTGATGATTACTGAACCAGATGGTGCCTTCAGCGTAACACTATAACGGCGCGGACTTTCTTGCGTGTTCATTACCTGTAAGCGATATACATTTTCAATCGCACCAGTTTCAGTAATTTTTGGCATGCCTCGATCACGCAAGACATCCACTTTTAAGGGCATGTGATAAGCAAGCGACATTGCTGCCGCAAGAATGATCAAACCAAGAATCGCACCATAAATCAAGGTTCGCAAACGGAATACCCTCTTCCACATAGCCTGATTATCCAGATTACGTGTCAGCGCATGTTCAGTTGTATAACGGATTAATCCACGCTCATAGCCCATTTTATCCATCACCTGATCGCAACCATCAATGCAGGCACCGCAAGCAATACATTCGTATTGCAACCCATTGCGAATATCAATTCCTGTCGGACATACCTGGACACAAATGCCGCAATCGACACAAGAGCCCAGCCCCTGTGCTTTATAGTCTACTTTTTTATTACGTGAGCCGCGTGGATCACCACGAGCCGTATCATACGTAACGATTAGCGTGTCCTTATCAAACATTGCACTCTGAAAGCGTGCATAAGGACACATATATTTGCACACCTGTTCGCGCATCCAACCAGCATTGCCGTAAGTGGCAAAACCATAAAACAGGAACCAGAAAGTTTCCCACGGACCCAGAGTAAAAGAGCCAACCTCAATCGCTAACTGACGTATTGGCGTAAAGTAGCCAACAAAGGTAAATCCGGTCCAGAGAGCGAGGACAATCCAGATAAAATGTTTAATAAATTTCAGTGAAAACTTCCGCACAGACATTGGTGCAGAATCAAGTTTCATGCGCGCGTTACGATCGCCTTCGACTTTACCCTCTATCCAGAGAAATAATTCAGTATAGACCGTTTGTGGGCAAGCGTAACCACAGAACAAACGTCCGGCAATCGCTGTAAATAGAAATAAACTCAGCGCAGAGATGACCAACAAAATGGCAAGATAAATGAAATCCTGCGGCCATAATACCAGCCCAAAAATATAAAATTTCCGGGTAATTAAATCAAATAAAACTGCCTGCCTGTCGTTCCAGGTAAGCCAGGCAGTTCCATAAAATAGCACTTGAGTAAAAAACACCAATACCCAGCGCCAGGAAGAAAACCAGCCCTTTTGCGCACGAGGATAAATCTTCTTACGCTCTTCAAATAGTGCAAGCTCTGCTTCTTCGATCGGCACTTGGATAATGGGGATATGCTTCATTGTATTTCTTCGTATTTCTATGTTTTCTTACTTGGCAGAAGCACTGACATCGGTAGATGACGCTGTTGTCGCAATCTGATTAACAGCAGCTGCATCCGCACCTGAAACTTGCACGTTAGAGCTATTAGACAGACTCCAAACGTAAGCAGCTAACAGATGAATTTTACCTTCAGACAAAATTGTCTTATGAGCAGGCATCTGATTATTGCGACCTTTGTTAATCGTTTCCATGACAGTATTGATGTCACCGCCATACAACCATGTTTTATCACTCAGGTTAGGCGCACCAATTGCTTGATTACCTTTGCCTTCTATGCCATGGCAGGCTGCACATGCTGCAAACTTTGGCTTACCAAGCGCGGCCTTAATTGGATCATGCGCAGAATTAGACAAGCTCAACACATAATTTGCAACGTTACGAACATCATCGTCACTACCAACTACAGCACCCATTGGAGGCATCTGACCATGACGACCTTCAGTAATCGTCGTTTTAATCGTTTGCGGGTCGCCACCATACAACCAGTCACTGTCTGCCAGATTTGGATAGCCTTTACCACCTTGCGCGTCAGAACCATGGCACTGTGCGCAGGTATTCAAAAATAAACGCTGACCAATTTCATGTGCCTGTGCATCTTTAGCAACTGCTTTCAGATCCATTGCCAGGTATTTGTTAAAAATCGGACCATACTGTGCTTCACCATCCTTCATTTCTTTTTCGTATGCTCCAACCTGACTCCAGCCAAAACTTCCCTGACGTGTGCCAAATCCTGGATAGACAATTAAATAACCAATACTGTAAATAATTGTCAAGTAAAACAACCACATCCACCACTTAGGCAGAGGGTTGTTTTGCTCCATCAGATCACCATCCCATACGTGACCAGTTGTCTCTGCTGGTAATGGTTTACCGTCAGTCCCAATTTTTACTTTAACCTTGGATTGTGACCACAATAACAGGGCACATGCAAGGATACCAAAAGCGACGATCGCGGCAATTGCGAATCCCCACCATTCATTAAAAAAATCTGCCATGACTATTTTCCATTCTCATTATCAATTGGCAAGCGAGCCAGTTCCTCGAAACGCTCTTTATTTTCGGAACTAAACGCCCAATATATGATGCCTAAAAAAACGAAGAGGCTAATCACTGTCACTACACTGCTGAGTATTGTGAAGTTCATCTTTTTTCCTTCCGAAAAAGCGATCCAGTCAAGGATCGCTTACCTTAATTTTTGTTCTTAATTGCAGTACCAAGAACCTGCAGGTACGAAATCAAGGCATCCAATTCCGTTTTATTAGCGAGTTCAGCAGCGCCGTTCTTCACTTGCTCATCTGTATAAGGAACACCGAGCGTTTTCATCGCTTTCAATTTAGGAACAATTTCATCCGGATTCAACGCTGTTTTGCCAAGCCATGGATATGCAGGCATATTTGACTCCACCACTACGGAACGTGGATCGGTCAGATGATCTTTATGCCACGTATCACTGTAGCGTCCACCAACACGCGCCAGATCTGGGCCTGTACGCTTACTGCCCCATTGGAACGGATGATCGTAGACAGATTCACCAGCAACGGAATAGTGACCATAGCGTTCGGTTTCAGCACGGAAAGGACGAATCATCTGAGAGTGGCAACCATAGCAACCTTCTCTCAAATAAATATCGCGACCTGCCAGTTGCAATGGTGTGTATGGCTGCATTCCCTGAACGGGCTGTGTTGTTGACTTTTGGAAAAACAATGGAACGATCTCTACCAGACCACCAAAGCTGATTGTCAAAATAACCAACACCAGCAACAGCCCCACGTTTCGCTCAATCAGATCATGAGTAAAATTACGCATCAAATTTCTCCTGTTGATTTCTCTGATTTATGCATGAGCGGACGAAGCGGCCAATGCAGGAATCGCATTATTGGCTGGCTTTGCTGCCATCAGTGTTTTTGCCACGTTGTATGCCATCACCAGCATGCCGCTCAGATACAGTGCACCACCAGACATACGGATAACATAGTAAGGATAAGTTGCCTTAACAGTTTCAACAAATGAATACGTCAAAGTACCGTCTTCATTCACTGCGCGCCACATCAATCCTTGCATCACACCGGCAATCCACATGGAAGCGATATAAAGCACAACGCCAATAGTCGCCACCCAGAAATGGATTTCGATTAAACGCTTACTGTACATTTCCGTTTGACCAAACAAACGTGGAATCAGATAGTAGAGACTACCAATCGAAATAAAACCAACCCAACCCAAAGCACCGGAGTGAACGTGACCTACTGTCCAGTCAGTGTAGTGCGATAAAGCATTCACTGTCTTGATCGCCATCATAGGACCTTCAAAAGTAGACATACCATAGAAGGACAAAGACACAATCAGGAAGCGCAGAATTGGATCAGAACGCAGCTTGCTCCATGCACCAGACAAAGTCATGATGCCGTTGACCATACCACCCCATGATGGTGCCAGCAAAATCAGAGAGAACACCATACCGATAGACTGTGCCCAATCAGGTAAAGCTGTGTAGTGCAAGTGATGCGGACCCGCCCACATGTATGTAAAAATCAACGCCCAGAAGTGAACAATCGATAAACGATAAGAATACACAGGGCGTTCAATTTGCTTAGGAATGAAGTAGTACATCATACCCAAGAAGCCCGCAGTCAGGAAGAAACCGACCGCATTATGTCCATACCACCACTGAACCATCGCGTCTTGTACGCCAGAGTACGCAGAGTACGATTTCATAAATGAAACTGGCATCGCTGCACTGTTGACTATATGCAACACAGCAACGGCGATAATGAAGGCGCCATAAAACCAGTTTGCAACGTAAATATGCTCCACTTTACGCTTGACCAGAGTGCCAAAGAAAACAACGGCATAAGCGACCCAGACGACAGCGATCAGCAAATCGATAGGCCATTCGAGTTCAGCATACTCTTTACCTTGGGTATAACCCAAAGGCAAAGAAACGACAGCCGCCACGATGACTAATTGCCATCCCCAGAAAGTAAATTCAGCTAATGCATCCGAAAACAAACGCACGTTAGAAGTACGCTGAACAACGTAGTACGATGTTGCCATTAACGCACAGCCACCAAATGCAAAAATGACCGCATTTGTATGTAAAGGCCGCAAACGACCGTAACTGAGCCAGGGAATACCGGTTAAAAATTCTGGCCAGGCAAGTTGAGAAGCAATTACCACGCCGACTAGCATGCCAATTACACCCCAAACCACTGCCATGACAGAAAATTGGCGTACAACCCGATAGTTGTATGTGTTTTCTTTAGTTATCGTCATGATCTCACTCTGTTATAAAAATACACTGCAAGAATAACAACCGCACCGTAGCGCTACATTGATTCAAATCAAATCTTACCGGATTCACACCCCACCCAAACCACATGGCAAGTTTAGCAAGAATAACCATAAACCTTGCTAAGTGCAAAAAAAATGGCACTCAATAGTGCCATTTTTAAAATCACAAATAAAAAAACGTAAATTATGGAGCGCTTACGGCAGCAGTTGATATTGCCGGTTTATTGATTGTTACTTTAGAACGAGCCTTCAAAGCCTCAATATAAGTAAACGCCTCCTGTTGTGAAACAATACTTTTTATTTGTTTCAGTTCCCCCGCACGAGCTGCCTGATCAGGAACGCCAGCCATTACCTTGCCGATACGATAAATCGTGTAAGAATCAATGCCATCAGAGACACCGACAAAGGCTGGTAGCTTTTGTGTATCAGCCTTGAGAATTTCTGCTAATGCTTTAGGCGACACTCCTTGGCTTTTGGCTTTTGACACAACTTTCAGATCAGAAAAACCTTGTGTTGCATCCTGCGCTTTTAAAGCAGCCAATTTTGCAAGCCCATCCTTCGTCGCCAGTGACTCAGCTTCAGTCTGTGTAAGGCGAGTGGAAATAACACTCTTCACCTCATCAAAAGGACGTTTACTAACGGCTTTATACTCAAGAACACGACCAACAATTAGCGTATTTGGAGCAACTTCAATTGCTTCTGTATTATGCTTTTTCTTGACAGCCTCATCAGAGAAAATAGCTTTCAAGAATTTTGCATTATTTGTTAATACGCCAGCGGGAATAGCAGGATTAATCTGTTTACCCAGTGAATTGACTGTCTCAATCTTTAATTTAAATTTATCAGCTAATGGTTTAAGGCTATCCGGCTGCTCATAAGCAATATTACCGAAAGATTCCGCGGCATCTTTATATGCTTTTGCCGCTTTTTGCCTTTGAATATCCGCGATGATTTGAGACTTCACTTCATCCAGAGCTTTAACCGCAGCAGGCTTCACAGCAGTTAACTGTATGATATGAAATCCGAAGTCAGACTGAATCACGTCACTGATTTCACCCACTTTTAATTTATACGCAGCATCCTCAAAGGACTTGACCATCATCCCCTTACTAAAGAAATCCAGATCCCCTCCCCGCTCTGCTGAACCTGGATCCTGTGAATTTTCTTTTGCCAATTTAGCAAATGTCGTTGGATTTTTACGTAAGTCTGACAGCAATGATTCTGCCTTGCCTTTTGCTTTAGATTTTTCAGCATCAGAAGCCTCTTTTTTCACACCGATCAAAATGTGACTGGCACGACGTTGTTCATCTGTGCTGTAGGTCTTCTTATTTTGCTCGTAAAACGATTGAATATCAGACTCGGACACCGTAGTCTGAGAAGCCAAAGCATCATTACTCAACACCACGTATTCAGCTTTGATTTGCTCAGGAATTTCAAACTGCGCAGCATTTTTTTCGTAATATGCTTTCAGCATTTCGTCCGTAATTTTTACCTGAGGAATGTAACTCGCTGTTTTGAATGTCAGAGCGCTGACTTCGCGCTCTTGCTCATTAATCAACATTAAACGTTCAGCCACAAGCTTGGGAATAAATGATGTTCCCTGAACTGCGTTCAACAATTGTTGCAACACCATATCTTGGCGCAAACGCTGCTCATACATCGGCGGAGTCATACCTTGAGCAGCCAGAGAAGCCTTGTAATTTTCAACATCGAAACTACCATCAGGCTTTGTCAGACCCGGCGTCGCCAGAATGCTTTGCTGCAAAGTCTGATCTGTCACAGTTAAATTGGTACGTGCGACTTCCGCAGCAATAGCCTTACGAGCGATCAACTCATCAAGGATTTCCTGCCGAGCCATGGGCGTGTTTAGCATCTTGGAATCAAATTGAGGACCATACATCTGCCTGAATCTATTCAACTGATCACGTAACGTGGCATCAAACTCTTGCTGAGTAATTGATTGTCCAGCGACTGTTGCCACGACATCCTCACCACCGCGGGAGCGTGTATAGCTCTCAATACCAAAAAATGCAAACGATGGAAAAATAATCAGCAATAATAAAAATTGCATTAAGCGCTGATGGGTACGGATATATTCAAACATGCTCAACCGATCGTATGACTAAGAATGACAACAATAAATTTACAAATACAAAAAAAGGCGAACTTTCGTTCGCCTTTTCGGTTTTCTGGCGGAGCGGACGGGGCTCGAACCCGCGACCCCCGGCGTGACAGGCCGGTATTCTAACCAACTGAACTACCACTCCTTTTGTACTGCCATGTTTGTTGAATGGTGGGCGCTGAGAGGCTCGAACTCCCGACCTAAGCCTTGTAAGGGCTCCGCTCTACCAACTGAGCTAAGCGCCCCATCACACCAACAAATGCTGCAGCGCTAGTCACCGCGCTACAGAAGTGCATTAGTTTACAGCATCTTTCAATGCTTTGCCAGGTTTAAATTTAGGAACCTTGGCTGCCTTGATTTTAATTGCTTCGCCAGTACGTGGATTACGGCCAGTTCTTGCTGCACGCTTACCTACAGAAAAAGTACCAAAACCGACCAGTGTCACGGTTCCATTTTTCTTCAAGGTTGTTTTGACCGCGCCAATCAATGCGTCCAGAGCGCGCGACGAAGCTGCCTTAGAAATATCCGCTGTTTTCGCAATATGATCGATTAACTCAGTTTTATTCACTTATAGCCCCCTCACAAAAATTTGAATTTCGCGACGATGTATTCGATTAGTTTCTTGGTCGTGCATCTATCACGGCAAGCAGGAAATCTGCATCCTGTATTAGAGCAAGTCGGCAAGACTTGTGTCAAGCAGTTTGCAAGTTCTCAGCGCCCAGTTAATCAAATTCAGCGTTATCCCGGGAGTATAATTTGGCTTACATCGTTTATCGGATACAAAAATCCTGTTTCCTGAGTTTGCTCGAGTAGATGAGCACCAGACCATACACATTCACATATTCACATATCTTTATTTCAGATTCACCCCATATTTCATGACAACTATGAAGAATATCGGTACACCATTATCCCCATCCGCCACGAAAGTCATGCTGCTCGGCTCCGGGGAACTAGGCAAAGAAGTCATTATTTCACTGCAGAGACTTGGCGTAGAAGTCATCGCCGTTGACCGCTACCCTCATGCACCAGGCCATCAGGTGGCACATCGTGCGCATGTGATCGACATGACAGATGGAGCAGCGCTCGCCGCATTGATTGAGCAAGAACAGCCTGATTTGATCGTACCGGAAATTGAAGCTATCGCCACCCCCATGCTGCTGGAGCTGGAAAACGCGGGAAAAGCGCGGGTTATTCCAACTGCACGAGCAGCATGGCTGACCATGAACCGCGAAGGAATTCGAAGACTCGCTGCAGAAACCTTGAACATTGCAACGTCGCCCTACCGTTTTGCAGATAGTCTCGACGAGTTGCACATGGCATGCAAAGAAATTGGTTTTCCGTGTATCGTCAAACCCGTCATGTCTTCTTCAGGCAAAGGTCAGTCAAAACTAAACAGCGAGGCTGATATTGAAACTGCGTGGGATTATGCAGCAGCGGGTGGAAGAGTCAATTCTGGACGCGTTATCGTAGAAGGATTTATCGATTTCGACTATGAAATAACACAACTGACCGTGCGCGCAATCAGCAGCGATGGCTCAACACAAACCCATTTTTGCGAACCTATCGGACACGTACAGGTTCAAGGCGATTATGTTGAGTCGTGGCAACCCCAGATCATGCCCCCAGAAGCAATACGACTTGCCAGGGAGATAGCAAAAAAGGTGACTGATAACCTGGGCGGGCCAGGATTGTTCGGTGTGGAGTTATTCGTCAAAGACAATATGGTCTGGTTTTCTGAAGTCAGTCCCCGCCCACACGATACGGGCATGGTGACACTGTCGAGCCAGGTGCAGAATGAATTTGAATTACATGCTAAAGCCATCCTGGGATTGCCGGTTGACGTCACGCTGCGCAGTCCGGCAGCATCCGCTGTCATTTACGGTCAACACGACGCAAAAGCAATTGCGTTCGAAGGCGTTGCTGAGGCACTGCAAACACCAGGCACAGACATTCGCCTGTTTGGCAAGCCAGAATCATTTGCCCGCCGCCGCATGGGCGTGGCATTGGCAACAGCAGCCGATACTGACACAGCGCGCCGCCTTGCCAAGGAAGCTGCTGGCAAAGTAAAACCCGTATTGAGCACACCCGAGTAAAATAGCAGCCCGGGACACATTCGCTTTCACCCTATACCAGCAGAACATAATGAAGAATTTTGATGTTGCCATCGTTGGCAGTGGCCTTGCAGGCCTCTCCGTCGCCTTGCATCTGGCAAAAACCCGCAAGGTCGCCATCATCTCAAAACGTGAATTACTTGATGGCGCAAGCAATTGGGCTCAGGGTGGAATCGCCGCCGTGCTCGATTCACATGACAGTCATGAGCAACACATCTCAGACACACTGATCGCAGGTGGTGGCCTGTGTGACGAAGGGGCGACACGCTATATTGTGGAACACGGGCGTCAAGCCATTGACTGGCTCATTGAACAAGGCGTTCCTTTCACAAAAGACGAAGGCGCTGAGTTAGGCTTTCATCTGACCAGAGAAGGCGGCCATAGCCAGCGACGGATCATTCATGCGGCCGATGCGACGGGACATGCGGTACAGGTCACGCTGGAACAAAAAGTACGCGATCACCCCAACATTACTCTTTTTGAGCATCACTACGCGATTGACCTCATTACCTCCGCCAAGCTTGGTGACACATCACCAACACCACGCTGCCTCGGTTTATATGTGCAAGATGTCAAAACAGGCAAAGTACTGACCTTTTCAGCGCAACATACCGTCATGGCAACCGGTGGTGCAGGTAAAGTCTACCTCTACACTACCAACCCTGATACCGCGACTGGCGACGGCATTGCGATGGCCTGGCGAGCAGGATGCCGTGTCGGCAATATGGAATTCATACAATTCCACCCGACCTGCCTTTACCATCCTTTTGCCAAATCCTTCCTGATTACAGAGGCAGTTCGTGGTGAAGGCGGTGTTTTAAAATTACCTCCGGAAGCAGGCGCATCAGCTGGCAAACGCTTCATGCCAAAACATGATGATCGCGAAGAACTGGCGCCGCGTGACGTAGTGGCGCGTGCCATCGACTTTGAAATGAAAAAGCGCGGTCTGGATTATGTAGAACTCGACATCAGCCATCAACCGCCGGAGTTTCTGAAGGAACACTTTCCGACCATCTATGCACGTTGCCTGGAACTCGGCATTGACATCACCAAGCAGGCTATTCCCGTCGTTCCGGCAGTGCATTTCACGTGCGGCGGGATCGTTACCGATACTGATGGAAGAACAGATTTGCCTGGTTTATATGCCGTCGGTGAGACTGCATACACCGGCCTGCACGGCGCGAATCGCCTCGCCAGCAATTCCTTACTGGAATGTCTGGTTGTTGGTCACGCTACGGCAAAACATATAGAAAGTCAGGAACGGCATAATCCTATCGCACTTCCTGACTGGGACGAGAGCCGGGTTTCTGATGCGGATGAAGAAGTGGTGATCGCACACAACTGGGATGAGTTACGCCGTTTTATGTGGAACTACGTCGGCATCGTACGCACCACAAAACGCTTAGAGCGCGCCAAACACAGGATACGTCTCCTCAAAGAAGAAATTGACGAATATTATGCCAATTTCCGGATCACGAACCATTTGCTGGAATTGCGCAATCTGGTTGAAGTCGCTTCCTTGATCGTCAACAGTGCACTGTCACGCCGCGAAAGTCGCGGACTTCATTTCAGCCGCGACTATCCCGATACTCTGCCGAAAGCATTGCCAACGGTACTGACGCCCAAACGCAAAAAGCAAAATTAATTTTTTAAAAGGTCAGTGAAAAACGTCATTAAAAAAGCCGTTTCTGCCATCGATCAGAAACGGCTTTTTTCAAATCAGGCAATATAAAACTACCTGAGAACACTGCAACGCAGCGCCTTAAAGAAATTAAATAATCCGTAAGGAATAATCTGTCGCCTTGATATCTTTCGTCAGGCTACCGATAGAAATTCGATCAACACCTGTCTCCGCAATTGCTCGTACTGAACTACGGTCAACACCACCAGACGCCTCCAACAAAGCGCGTCCGGCATTGAGAGCTACTGCGTCACGCATCATACTGGTATCGAAGTTATCTAACAAAACTGAAGTCGCGCCAGCTTCAAGAGCAACACGTAATTCGTCCAGATTTTCTACTTCAATCTGAATGCTGACACCCGCATTCAGACTCAATGCCTGTTTCATTGCGGCAGCGACACCACCGGCAGCTGCGATATGGTTTTCTTTAATCAGAATACCGTCATACAACGCCAGTCTCTGATTTTTTCCACCGCCGACACGCACTGCATATTTCTGTGCGAGACGCATGCCTGGCAAGGTTTTACGCGTATCCAGAATCGCCGCTTTGGTACCTGCAATGATGCTGACGTAATGCCCGGTGGCAGTAGCGACTGCCGACATCAGCTGCAAAAAATTCAGCGCCGAACGTTCCGCTGTAAGCAAGGCGCGGGCTGGAGCATCAATGCGGCAAACAACAGTATCTGCCTTCATTGCATCACCTTCCGCATATTGCCAGTCAATGACAATACTGGCATCACATTGCGCCATGACAGCATCAAACCAAGGAGCGCCGCACAGAACAGCATCTTCCCGCACGATGACTTGTGCTTTCACACGCTCATCTGCCGGAACTAACAAACCGGTCAGGTCTGCAGCACCAACATCTTCTTCTAACGCATCACGTACATTACGTTCAAAAGCAGCTTGCAGATCAGGATCAAATGGCAAGTGCGTATTCTTTAAATTACTGGACATCGTTCTTTTACCTTCATCTATTCAACTTTTTGTGTAAGCGCTGCGTAGATCGCTGATGTTTCTGTAGTGGTCAGCGACGTAGCACCACACTGAGTTGTCGGGAACATTTCAGAATATCTCTGGTGCATCTGGTGTCGCCTTATGAGATATCAATATGCGTTTTTCAATGTGAGTTTTTCAATATTTAAAAGGCTCAGGCAGGACCAATACCAGAAAATAATTTCCCATCCTGTGCCAGATCTCCGGAAGGTCGGACATTCGCTTTTTTAGCGGCAGCAAAATCCAGCATGCGATCAATACACAGCTTCGCTTTTGCGCCCGTTGCTGCATCAACCTGAATCTCGTTCTCGCCAGTTTCCAGCACTTGTACCAAATTACGCAAACCATTCATTGCCATCCACGGACAATGCGCACAGCTCTTACACGTCGCGCTATTGCCAGCCGTCGGTGCAACAATGAATCGCTTGTTGGGCGCTGCCATCTGCATTTTGTGCAAAATACCGTTATCCGTCGCAACGATGAACTCTTCTGCATCCATCGTTTGAGCGGCATGGATCATTTGTGACGTTGATCCCACGACATCCGCCAGCGCGACCACCGCAGCAGGGGACTCAGGATGTACCAACACTTTGGCATGCGGATGTTCGGCTTTGAGAGTATCCAGTTCTATTCCCTTGAACTCGTCATGCACCAAGCAAGAGCCTTGCCATAACAACATGTCGGCACCAGTCTGTTTCTGTATGTAACCGCCCAGATGTTTATCCGGTGCCCACAGAATTTTTTTTCCCTGTGCGTGCAGGTGTGCCACGATATCCAGACCGATACTCGATGTCACCATCCAGTCGGCTCTGGCCTTGACTGCGGCACTGGTATTGGCATAAACGACCACAGTACGATCAGGATGCGCATCACAAAATGCAGCGAATTCCTCTGCCGGACAGCCTAAATCCAGTGAGCAGGTCGCATCCAGATCGGGCATCAGAATGGTTTTTTCAGGACTCAGGATTTTGGCAGTTTCCCCCATGAATTTGACACCTGCGACCACCAGCGTTTTCGCAGGATGATCACGACCAAAACGCGCCATTTCCAGTGAATCAGAAACGCAACCACCGGTTTCTTCCGCTAAATCCTGCAACTCTGCATCAACATAATAGTGTGCGACCAGTACGGCCTGTTTTTCCTTGAGCAACTGACGTACTTTTTCTTTCAACGCAATTTTTTCTGCTGCACTTGGTGCATCGGGAATACGCGCCCATGCATTTGCAGTGCAACTGCTTCCGACATCCATTTGTGGACGTTCAAATTCAACAACCTTAGTAGTTTCCATATGTATTGAGAAGAAAAAGTGTCAGATGCCAAGACATCCAGACTAAATATACACAGGGGGAGTATTAAAAAACCAGCCTTAGTATTCAATGTGTAGCAGATTGAATATGCCTGATACTCCCCTCTTTTAACCATCATTGCAGAGTCCGCAACGAACTGGGGCTAACGATGCCAGCTTAAATCACATTCGCCGACAGTATACGCTGTTACCAGATATCCACACGCTTGATGCCGGTACGTAATGGTGAACGCTTGCCTCTGCACTGAAAAGCATCAGCAAACTCTGGCATATTGGCGATAGGAGCAATGACACGATAGCGATCCGGCGCATGCGGGTCTGTCACCAGTTTCAACCGCAGCATTTCATCACGAATCTGACTGCGAAAACTCTGGGCATTGGCGATAAAAAACCGCTGATCCGGCGTCAATCCATCAATTTGCTCTGCTTGCGGCTTAACCTGCAGTGACTGATGTAAGGCTTGCAGCGCAATTTTTAAACCACCAAGATCAGCAATATTTTCACCGGCAGTCAGCTTACCGTTAATATGCAACTGATCTATCGGATTGAATTCGTTAAATTGCTGCTCGATTGACTTCACCCTCTGCAAGAATTTTTTCTCATCCTGCTTGCTCCACCAGCTCTTCAAATTACCTTCCGCATCAAATTGACGGCCTTCATCATCAAATGCATGTGTCAGCTCATGCCCGATGGTTGCGCCAGTATTGCCATAGTTGGCAGCCGGATCTGCCTGGAGATGGTACAACGGAGGCTGCAAGATACCTGCCGGAAATACCATTTCATTCATCGTCGGATTGTAATAGGCATTCACCGTTTGTGGTGTCATGATCCACTCATGACGATCAATGGGTTTCCCCAACTTTGCCAGTGTTCGCTGGAACTCAAATTCTGCTGCACGTGCTGTATTCCCGGCATATGAATGACGATCGATCTGCAATGTACTGTAATCACGCCAGACATCGGGGTAACCGATTTTTACCAGTAAAGTATCGAGTTTTTTATAGGCCTGCTGCTTGGTCGCCTCTGACATCCACGCTAATTTGGCGATCCGCTCGCGCATTGCGGCCTTGATATGGCCGACCATATCCAGTACGCCTGCCCTGGCCTCTGGCGGAAAGTAGCGTGCTACATATAATTCGCCCATGGCCTCGCCAGCGAGTACATCTATCGTTGTCAGCACCCGCTTCCAGCGTGGTTGCAACTCCTTGGTTCCGGCCAACACTTTCCCATAAAAATCAAAATGCGCGTTAACAAATCCGGAACTCAAGTCTTTAGCGCGTGCATTTGCGAGTTGCCAGCGTAAATATATTTTCCACTGCTGCATCGGAAGGGTATTGAGCATATTACTGGCTTCAAGCATGAATCGCGGATGTGCGAGGTTGAATTGTCCTGGCTGAGACAATCCGATCTGCTCGAAATAAGTGGTCCAGGGCGTGCGACGATCCAGTTTTTGCAGCTCAGTCAATGTCGATAAATGATAGCTGGCCTGTGGATCGCGTAATGCCACCTTCGTCAGTGATGCATTCGCTAAACGTGTTTCGAGCGCCAGCACAAGCGCTGCCTGCTGTTTGGCAGCATCCGCGGAATCTCCCAGCAAGATAAAGATGTGTTCGATGTACGCTTGATACTGAGCACGGATCTGTTTTGTTTTCGGATCGTTTTTTACATAGTAATCGCGATCCGGCAAACCCAGACCACCCTGCATTACTTGCGGAATATAGCGCGTCGTATTTTTAGCATCCTGATCAACAGAAAAATTAAACAAAGGCATCACGCCTTGCTGATGCATGCCTGCCAGCACTTGTAATAGCTGGCGAACATCACTGATTGCATTAATTTTTTCCAGTTGAGCCCGCAAAGGCCTGGTACCTTCTTTTTCAATCAGCGCCTCATCCATACCACTGGCATAAAAAGCGCCGACCAACTTTGCAGCGGTAGTCGTATTTTCACCCGCAGCAGCAGCTGTGTCTGCGATTTCCCGGAGCGCCAGCAAATTGCGCTCAGTGACTTCGTCATAGGCACTATACCTTGCGCGATCAGGAGGAACCGGATGCGCTTTCAGCCAGTTACCATTGGCATACTGAAAAAAATCCGTGCAGGGGTCGGCCTTCATATCCATTGTCATGGATTCCAGAACAAATTGATTGGACACCGCGGTTTGCGCCAGTACTGACACTGGTAAACCCAAAAGACTACCGCCACAGATGAGCGCTGCAATCAAGCCGGGTTTAAAGAAGTTTCTTTTCAACATAAATGTCCTTTTAAATAGGTCCGCTATTGAATATATTGAGCATCGAAAACGAGTGGCAAAAAGAGTGCCAATCATGTGGATCAGGACTGAGGTAACAAAAAAATGTCTTGGCGAGTGTAGCAATGTTGCACCAGAGACGCTTGCGGTAACGGAGTGTAATTTTTACTGCCAGTTTCTATTTTTCGATCTACACTCAATCGTTGTCCTACTTCAATATGGTATTGGCACTCATGATGAAATTGATTTATCGTTACCTGACGACTTTGCTCCTGCTGGCAATATCTTGTTCGGCTTGGGCAGATCGCCCTTATGGGCATCACCATAGCGGGGTGAGCCTTGGTTTTTACATCAATCCATTTCCGGTTATTTCTGGCCGATATTATTATGGCGCACCGTATTATCCCTACGGTTATGCCTACCGTCGTGAGCCCGAAGTCATCATCGCTCCCACTGTCACTTATATTGCTCCGGCAGCCGTCATCTATGGTGAGCCATCAGAATCCTCCTGGACTAACAGCACTCCGGCCAACAACCCTGTGAACAATACTGGAGACTGGCTTTACTGTCATCAGCCAGATGGTTTTTATCCTGCCATTAAAACCTGCCCTGGCGGATGGCAGCGAGTTCCACAGTAAGCACCACTCAGTCCTTACTCAGTCCTTAATATCCATCTTTGTACACCATTCATCAATAAAAAAAGGCGCAATCAATGCGCCTTTTTGGTATTAACGTCGATTATTTAATCAATACTTTACGTATGGTATTCGCCAGTTCTTCTGCCACAAACTTTGCCACATAGGCATCCGCACCGACCGTTTTGATGTGCTCTTCATTTGTCGAGCCAGACAAAGAAGAGTGAATCACCACCGGCAAAAATTTAAAGCGTTCATCCTGTTTGATTTTTCGGGTTAACGAAAAACCATCCATCTCAGGCATTTCCAAATCCGTTAACACCATCGCCACTTTATCCCGGACATGCTTACCTTCAGACTGCGCAGCGGTTGCGAGGGACTGCAATTTATCCCATGCTTCTTTACCTGTTTTAGTCATGATGTAATTAGCGCCCATCGCCTCCAGCGCTTGCTCGATCAGACTGCGCGCAACAGCAGAATCATCGGCGGCCAGGATCACGGCGCCATCTTTGAGTTGCAGCTTGTCGCCAATCGTATCCGGATCAACATCTTTGCTATCTGATGGCGTAATCTGGCGCAGAATTTGCTCAACATCCAGCACTTGTGCCAGACGCGTATTTTCAGTATCGCCATCCAATCGGGCAATACTGGTGACCATCCCACCGACATTGCTATTTTCAGCAGAAAGCACCTGACTCCAGTCAAGGCGCACGATTTCTTCGACAGACTCCACGGCAAAGCCTTGCGTGGTTCGTGCATATTCCGTCACGAGCATGATGTTCAGGCCGGTCTTTGGCTTGCATCCCACTACCGCTGGCAAATCAATCACAGGAATAATCTGTCCGCGCAAATTCACGACGCCCAACATATGCGGCAACGCACCGGCAACTGCCGTAATGGCAGGCATAGCGACAATTTCCCGAACCTTGAATACATTGATGCCAAACAATTCTGAACGATCACCATTGGCGTCTCCACCAAGGCGGAAAAGTAATAATTCAAATTTATTAGAGCCAGTCAGATTGGTACGCTCATCGACTTCTTGTTGTACGGTACTCATGTTTGTCATCCTTAAAAGTGAAAGAATTGATCAATTATTATCTTATTGACTCGCTACCATGAAGCTCATTTTATGATGCGATAGCATGGAGTGTACGCTTTGCCTGGTAATTTCATGCGTTTTTGCGCAACGAATGAGGCTAACAAGGCGTCCATGGACTCCATAATGGCAGGATCGCCATGAATTTCAAAGTGTCCATGCTTTTCGATCGCACGAATTCCCTGATTTTTGACGTTACCCGCCACAACACCCGAAAATGCACGGCGCAAGTTTGCCGCTAACAAATGACGTTCCTGATTCTTGTGCAAGGCCAGGTTTTTCATGTTCTCATGCGACGGAATGAAAGGATGCTGGAACTCAGTATCAATCTTTAACAGCCAGTTAAAGTAATACGCATCGCCTTTGTTCTTACGGAATTCCCGCACCTGCTTAATACCGCTCTGGACTTCCTGCGCCACTTGAACCGGATTATTCACAATGATCTTGTAAAGTTGTTGCGCCGCAGAGCCCAAAGTATCACCGATAAACTGATCAATCTGCGTAAAGTAATCGGCTGCGTTTTCAGGTCCGGTAAAAATCAGAGGGAACGGTATTCCTGCATTATCAGGGTGCAGCAATATGCCAAGTAAATATAAAATTTCCTCTGCCGTGCCAGCACCACCCGGAAACACCACTACGGCATGCCCAATGCGGACAAACGCTTCCAGACGCTTTTCGATATCTGGCAAGATCACCAAGTCATTGACGATAGGATTTGGGGCTTCCGCAGCAATAATGCCAGGTTCGGTTATCCCCAGATAGCGCCCGCTACTCGTTCTTTGCTTAGCATGCCCGATTGTGGCGCCTTTCATGGGTCCTTTCATGGCACCAGGGCCGCAACCAGTACAAATATCCATACCACGCAAACCAAGTTGATATCCTACCTGCTTGGTGTAATCGTATTCTTGCCCCGAAATCGAATGTCCACCCCAGCAAACTACCAAATTAGGGTTGACTTGCGGCCGCAACAAATTTGCGTTACGCAGTACATGAAATACCGCATCAGTGACACCTTCGGTGGTATTCAGATCGAATTTATTGCCGTCTGCAAATTCTGCATTGATAAAAACAATATCGCGCAATACGGCAAACAGATGTTCCTGTATACCTTTGATCATCACGCCTTCCACAAAAGCACTGGCAGGAGCACCTTTTACATCCAGCTTGATGCCTCGCTCTCGTTGAATAATGCTGATATCAAAATTTTTGTAGCGCTCCAGGAGCTCTTTACCATCATCCAGCCCACTGCCACAGTTCAGTACTGCGAGCGCACAACTGCGAAAAATCTGATACAAGCCGCCATGAGAGTTGTCCAGTAATTTGCCTACTTCCGCTTTGGACAACACTTCCATCCGTCCTTCAGGCGAAATTTGCGTATCGATCACATCATATTCCATCACTGCAGCACGCTCCTTTATCGTAAAAATTCCTCATTGCCATTGATACATGGGTAAGCATGTATCAACAGAATGTTTCCTGAAATCCATTATGCATGTAAATCTCAAGATGTTTGCAAGCAAATGCAATATTTTCCAATAGAAACGATGGCTTTCAACAAGTAAGCATCATGACCTGTACAAAACAGCTATTCAATATTTTTACAAGATAGCTCACTGACAAAGCATGACGATGACCACGAGCCGTAATATCGGTGCGATCTTATTTAGTCGGTGCAATGAAGAGTAATGAAGACCACAATCGGATCAGCAGTTTCGCGCGTGGCAGCCGCTATTTAATTTATATTTTTATGCAAAGGTTGTATATGCCTTCGATACCCTGTAGAATTCGCCCTCTTCAGACGCGGGGTGGAGCAGTCTGGCAGCTCGTCGGGCTCATAACCCGAAGGTCGTAGGTTCAAATCCTGCCCCCGCAACCAAATTCCTCACAAGTCGACGCAGAAATTTTTGTCGCAATGAGTCAGTCAGCAGATGTCAGGCTGACTCGGTGCAGAATGACGTTTTTTCTCTCATCGCATATCGTCATCATTCATCGTATTATTTCCAGTTTATTTTGTGCAGATATGAAAGACAGCAAAGATAATTCGACGATGGAACTTCCAGGATTCAGCCCTCCCTTAGTGCAAGAAAACAGCACCAAAAAAAATGCTGTGCGTCAAAAACAAGGCAAGGCGTTGAAACAGGAGCAACTGGAATTACTTGAAGTTTTTGGCCCAACAGATCTGAGTGGTCTGCCAGCTTGGGTGCACGATGAGAATACGGATCTGACTGGTCTGCCAGTCTGGCGATAACCTCATCATGTCGAATCAACCAACACCAGATATCAACGCACCAGCGCTTTAATCAGCGGCCATTGTCTGCGTGACACTGGCAAGCGCTCATGACTACCATCAACAATGATCTGCCAAGCCTCTGTCACCTTTTCATGCTCGCCATGTGCATCGTGAATATGTGACGAACGCTCAACGCCTTTGATGGCACTCTTTCTGATTAATGCATTACGATGCGCACGCACAAACAAATCCGAAAACTCTTCTTCTATTGAAGTTAAAGAGTCTTCAATCAGGTACTCACGTTGCCGGGTATGCAAGGTGACGTATTTTTGCTCCGCTTTTAAGAACAATACCTCCACTACGGGCACCAATAAAATTCGTCCTCGCTCCAGAACAGAAAAGTGCTGTTTCTTTTGTACCTGCACCACTAAGGACGCGGCTTGCAGATGCCTGGGCTGGCGTTCGACAATACGCGCAATGGCCTCAGCCAGTCGACCTGCACGAACGGGCTTAAGCAGGTAATCCATGGCGTGTACATCAAAGGCCTTGATGGCATATTCATCATAGGCAGAAACAAAAATAATCGCCGGAGACACTCCCGCTTTTGTAGCAGCTAATTGCTGAGCCAGTTCTATGCCCGTCGTTCCTGGCATCTGGACATCGAGCAAAATAATATCTGGCGTGCAGGTTTCCAGGAACACCATCGCAGCCTGGGCGCTACCGGCATCTCCAACGACCGTTGTCGGACAAACATCCTGAATATCCGACAACAACATCGCCATGCGTTGCCTGGCAGGTAATTCATCATCAACAATTAATATTTTGACTGGATTCATCTTCTGGCTGGAAAATACAATTTAACTTCAAATTTAGTACCAGTAATTCCGTAACTGATCTGCGCTTCGATGTCATACAGCAAACTTAAACGTTGGCGAATATTTTCAAGTGCCATCTGGTTTCCTGAATGAGTATGAACTTCGGCATGATAAGGATTGACTATGGAAATTGCAATTTTATCCATATTTTTTTTAATTTCTATCATGATCTTACTTTGACCAACTGCCGGTTCCACACCGTAATGCACCGCATTCTCTACCAGAGGTTGTAACAGCAAGGCTGGAATTTCAATTCGCTGCAAATCTTCCAGACTTAATTTATCCAAGAACCATTCTGCTTGCAAACGCTCACCCAATCGGCTTTTTTCTATCGCCAGATACTGCTTGCACAAGTGAATTTCTTCTTGCAGGCTGGTCATATTGCGCGTGTCCCGCATCAATACTCTGAATAAATCGGACAAATCCTCAAGCAAGGTTTCTGCCCGACGCGGCTCAGTACGAACAAACGACAAGGCAGTATTGAGGCTATTAAATAAAAAATGAGGTCGGATCCGCGCCTGTAACGCCTGCAACTTCGCCTCGCCAAGCGCTGGAGAATAAGCCATCGTCCTGAGTTCAAAATACTGCTGAAACAGCAATCCCATCAAAAAACTAAAAAAAACAACGAACATCAGATTGATACGCGGAAAGCTGAGCAGAAACCACTCCATACTGACAAGATACGACAACAAAGCGTAACTGATGAGTCCCGGAATCAATCCGCAGATCAGGCGCTGCAATTCTGCAGAGATAGGATATGGTTTGTGCAATCGCCGCACACCGCATAGCATGACCAAAGACGTTAACGTAATGCTTTCAATCAGCATGGCTGATTCGATGAAGTTTTGTAACAGCAATTGCCAGATATCGCCGCGAAAGCAAAAACCCAACAAGACCACCAGATTACTTGCGGTCAGCACTCGAAATATCACTCCCAGATTGCAGCAATCCGGGATCAGTGATTCGGTATTTTTTTCTGTACTTCGTGGGTGCATGGTGGCTTTACAAAGGAAAAAGTGGACTAGTGTTTTATAATCCCTGCAAATTGATCGAAAACCGCAGCCGAAACTGCTATCGCAAACGTAACTCTATTTATTATGACATCACAATTCTCTAAAAAAAGCGAGGCATGGTCTGCCCGTTTCTCCGAACCTGTTTCTGATCTGGTTAAACGCTACACGGCATCGGTATTCTTTGATAATCGCATGGCGGCATTTGATATTCAGGGTTCATTGGCGCACGCAGAAATGCTGACAGCCCAACACATCATCAGCCAGCAGGACTATGCTGAAATCCAACGTGGAATGGCGCAAATACAGTCTGAGATTGATTCCGGTCAGTTTGAATGGCTGCTGGACCTGGAAGATGTGCATCTGAATATAGAAAAACGTCTGACAGAACTCGTTGGTGATGCGGGCAAACGTCTGCATACCGGCCGCTCACGTAACGATCAGGTTGCAACGGATATCCGCCTGTATCTGCGCTCCGCAATTGATAATATCGCTGTACTGCTCAATGATCTGCGTGCTGCACTGATCGATCTTGCAGAAAAAAACGCTGCCACTATTTTGCCGGGCTTCACGCATATGCAAGTTGCCCAGCCAATTACATTTGGGCACCATATGCTGGCCTATGTAGAAATGTTCAGCCGCGATGCAGAGCGCATGCAGGATTGTCGCAAACGCGTTAATCGTCTGCCACTCGGTGCGGCGGCACTGGCTGGAACCACATTCCCAATTGATCGTGAGCGTGTCGCCAACACATTGGGTTTCGACGAAGTCTGCTACAACTCGCTGGATGCTGTCTCTGACCGTGATTTTGCAATTGAATTTTGCGCAGCCTCCGCATTGATCATGACGCATATTTCTCGCATGTCGGAAGAATTGGTTATCTGGATGAGCCCACGTGTTGGCTTTATCGACATCGCGGATCGCTTTTGCACAGGATCTTCCATCATGCCGCAAAAGAAAAACCCTGACGTACCGGAGTTAGCGCGCGGAAAAACAGGCCGCGTCAATGGCCATCTGATCGCCTTACTGACACTGATGAAAGGCCAGCCGCTGGCCTACAACAAAGATAATCAGGAAGACAAAGAACCCCTGTTCGATACAGTGGACACGGTCATCGATACCCTGCGTATTTTCGCTGACATGGCTGGCGGCATTACGGTGAAGCCAGAAGCCATGCGTGCAGCAGCATTGCAGGGTTATGCCACGGCAACCGACCTGGCTGACTATCTGGTCAAAAAAGGGTTACCTTTCCGTGATGCCCATGAAGCAGTCGCACTTGCAGTTCGTACCTGCGTGGAACGGAATTGCGATCTGAGCGATATGTCGCTGACCGACCTGCAATCTTTCTCTTCCTTGGTTGGAGCTGATGTTTTCGAGGTGCTGACGCTGGAAGGTTCCGTCGCCGCACGGGATCATATTGGTGGAACGGCGCCAAATCAGGTCAGAGCAGCAATTGCACGCGCACGTCAGAAACTGGCCTGATACTGATTCTGCGAATGACTTGAATACAGACCTGCCCGTTTCATTACAGGCAAGTCTGTTGTCGCAGTATCGGCAACATCGTGTCAGTCGCTTATTCATTACAGCGCATTGAGCAATATTTAAACCCAGACTGCCGGAAAACTGCTTCAGCGGCGTTATGGTTCCTTATCGTACAAGCAGGTACTAGACAGGTACAAGCGAGCTCCGTGGAAAGCCCATACTATCCTCCCCTCCATGACATGCTGGTGAAATTTCCGTCAATTCTGCAAGCGGTAATATTTTTTAACAAGAACTAATAATTGCCGTCAATCAATAGTTCAGATATCACATTTGTATCACGCCCCCTTTGATACTACTGCCGAATGTCAAAATCAGTATGTTAAATCCCTGATGTCGTCAGCTATATAAGTACGATAATACTTTCCTGAAAAGCAACATCAGTAGTTTTACTTACGTAATAAATATTGCGTTGCAGCATGATGTTTGATTGCTCTGTGTATATGCACGCAATACAATCTTCGGCTAAAGTAAATATTTAGCCTATAACTTATTTCCAGGAGACCTGTATGTCACATCGCATTAAACTGACAGTTGCCGCTGCATTGTTGAGCTCGGCCGCAATGGTTCAGGCAGCAGATATCAAAATCGGTGTTGCTGAAGCATTAACAGGCCCAGCGGCAAAATATGGCAGTGCAATCAAAAATGGTTTTACGCTCGCCGCCGAAGAATTAAATGCCAAGGGTGGTATCAACGGCAACAAAATCGTACTGGTCATCGAAGATGATCAAGGCAAAAAAGAAGAAGCCATTAACGTTTTCAAAAAATTGATTTTTCAAGATAAAGTCCTGATGGTTTTTGGACCAACTTTGTCCAATTCAGCATTTGCCGCTGATCCAATTGCCAACGCCTCCAAGACCGTTGTGTTCGGCACCAGTAATACAGCCGATGGCATCACCAACATGGGACCATTTACATTCCGCAACTCGGTCATGGAAGCCGACGTATTGCCAGTGACGACACGCGCTGCTGTCAAACAGTTCAATATCAAAAAAGTAGCCGTGCTATATGGTAACGATGATGCTTTCACGAAAAGTGGCTATGACGTATTTAAAAATGCACTGGCAGAGCAAAAAATTGCGGTGACAGATACAGAAACATACGCCAAAGGCGACGTCGACTTTAAAGCACAACTGACCAAAATCAAGGCATCCAATCCAGACGCGATCGTCTGCTCTTGTCTGGCAGAGGAAGCGGCAAATATTATTCTGCAAACCCGTTCTCTGGGAATGAAACAGGCATTCATCGGCGGCAATGGCTTCAACTCTCCGAAACTGTTTGAAATTGCAAAAGACGCTGCAGACAACACGTTGATGGGTAGCCCATGGTCAGCAGAAAATCCTGCCGCTGCCAACAAAAAATTCATGGCGGACTTCAAAGCCAAATTCGGCAGCGATCCAGATCAATTTGCAGCGCAAGCATTTGATGCCATGCATATTGTTGCTGAAGCCCTCAAAAAAGTCAGTCTGACAGGAAGCGTCGATAAAGACAGAGTGGCGTTAAAAGACGCATTACCAGCGATTAAATATGAGGGTGCAACTGGTAAATTTGCATTCCGTCGTGCCGCCGCAAAAGATGGTAAAGAAGCAGGTTACGATGCTCAGCAAGAAGCGATCGTCAATATCGCTAAAGGCGGTAAATTTATTCTCCTCAAGTAAAGCAGAATGCCGTAGTACATGCCTGCAGGCTGACGCTTTGCAGGCATTTGTCTCTTTATTTGTCTCTTTTTGTCTGTTTATATCTTCCGGGGAAAAATCATCTCCTGGAACATCGCTTTTCTGGTGCCAATGGCGAACCAATGAAAACCGACATCACTCTTCCGGAATATCATGTTTGAACAACAATTAATCAATGCCCTTTCGCTGGGTAGCGTATATGCCCTGTTCGCGCTCGGATTCACGCTGGTCTTTGGTGTGCTGGGGGTCATCAACCTGTCCCACGGCGCAATTTTTATGCTGGGCAGTTACATTGCACTATTGCTAGTCAATCATTTCCAGGTATCGTTGTGGATAGCGATGCTGGCGGCGATGCTGGCTTGCGGCGTACTTGGTGTCGTCGTGGATTTTATGGTGTTACGCCCGCTGCGCAAACGTAGCGCACCTCATCTGTCTCCGATGATCGCCACAATCGGCGTCGCGATTATGCTGACGAATATCGCCCAGGGCCTATTTGGTGCAGAAAATAAACGATTTCCATTTGGCACAATTCCGGAAGATAGTTTCAGTGTCGGCAATCTTCATCTGACCGCTGTTCAACTGGCAATTGTGTTAATTTCGTTCATCTTAATGATCGTATTGCTCATCATAATGCGCCGCACCCAAATCGGACGCGCCCTGCGTGCGATTGCGGAATCTCCGAAGGCAGCTTATCTGCTCGGTATCAATGTCGAAGGCTTGTTTTTACTGACCTCGTTTTCTGCTGCGGCCCTGGGTGGTGCAGCAGGTGTTCTGGTCGGCCTGTCCTTCAATGCAATCTCTCCATTTATGGGGCAGCCAATGCTGCACAAAGGGATTGCCGTCATTATTCTGGGGGGCATGGGGGATATCCGCGGTGCCATGATCGGAGGCCTGTTCCTTGGCTTTGCTGAAGTCATGAGTGTCGCTTACCTGTCCAGCGATTTTCGTGATGCGGTCGCTTTTGGATTGTTGTTTGTGATCTTGTTGGTACGCCCTTCCGGCATGTTCGGCAAAATTTTAGAAAGAAAGGCATAAGATGATGCTCGAATGGTGGGATGGTTTCTGGGCTATTTATAGCACCGTTATTTTCAGTATTGGCATTAATGCCATGCTGGCACTCTCAATTTATCTGACACTCTCGTGTGGCCTGCTGTCACTCGCTAACGCTGCATTCATGGGAATTGGTGCCTACGCGGCATCGATGATCAGCATGCAAACAGCGCTGCCCTTTCCTCTGGCCTTACTCGCAGCAGCGATCGTCCCGGCGTTGGTCGCTATCATTATCGGCATTCCAACCTTGCGGCTATCAGGGGTTTATCTGGCGATGGCGACCCTGGGTTTTGGCGAAGTCGTGCGAGTCATTGTGCTCAACATGGAAATCACCGGCGGCCCAATGGGGTTGAATGGTATTCCCTTGAAAACAGAATGGTGGCATATCGTTCTGCTACTCGGCGCCACGCTGTTTTGCCTGGCACGATTACGTCGTTCTAAAATCGGAAGAGCATTTGAGGCGATTAAAGAAGACGAAATTGCTGCGCGCCTGATGGGTGTGAATGTCGCTGGCTATAAATTGCTGGCATTCGTACTCGGTGCAGTAATCGCAGGGATTGCGGGTGGTCTGAACGCACACTACACCTTTACGATCGGCCCTGGTAATTATGCCTTTGAGAATGCGGTCGATATTCTGACCATGGCCGTATTTGGTGGTACGAGTAATCTGATTGGCCCGGTTCTGGGCAGTACGACATTAACGCTGTTGCCAGAGGTCATGCGCTCCATGAAGGATTTCCGATTGGCGGCGAATGGCCTGATCCTGATCTTGGTGATTCTGTATTTACCCAAAGGAATATGGGACCCTGCAAAAATCCGTGCATTACGGCGTAAGCTGACACAGCGCCCATCAAAAGAGGTTGTTTAAATGTTGCGATTACAAGCCATCAGTAAAAATTTTGGCGGACTGCATGTGTTGCAGGATGTCAGCTTTACCATGCCACAAGGGAGTATTTTTGGCCTCATTGGCCCTAATGGTGCAGGCAAAACCACGATCGTGAACCTGATCACCGGACTCTTGCGCCCATCCAGTGGCGAGATCAGTTTCAATGGGCAGGATCTGACCAGTGTGGAACCCCATAAAATTACGCAATTGGGTATTGCCCGTACATTCCAGAATATCCGTATTTTCAAAGAAATGAGCTTGCTTGAAAATGTGGTCGTTGGCATGCATGACCATCTGAACTACGGTGTGACCAGCATGTTGTTCAATCTGGGCAGTTTTAAACATGCTGAAAGTAAAGCCAGAGAACGTGCCCATGAATTACTTTCCTGGGTCAGACTGGATCATAAAGCACACATGCTGGCAGACAATCTGTCCTACGGAGAACAACGCAAACTGGAGTTTGCCCGTGCGCTGGCAACAGAGCCTAAGTTACTGCTGCTGGATGAGCCTGTGGCGGGGATGAATCCAACCGAAAAAACAGAACTGATGGCAGAAATCAATAATATCCGTGATCGTGGTTTTTCCATTTTCATGATCGAGCATGACATGCGTTTTGTGATGGAACTATGCGATCGGATTGCTGTATTAAATTTTGGAAAAATTATCGCAGAAGGACCGCCTGCAGAAATACGCGTCAATCCTGCGGTAATTGAAGCCTATCTGGGCAAAGAGGATGCGGCATGAAACCAATCTTGCAAATTCAAAACCTCTGCGTTTCCTACGGGCATATTCAGGCAGTGAAAGGCGTAAACCTGTCACTGAATGCCGGAGAAATCACTGCTCTGGTGGGAGCCAATGGCGCGGGAAAAAGCACATCGCTGCTGGCCGTATCCGGATTGCTGAAACCAACGTCCGGTCAAATCCTGTTTGAAGGTGAAGACATCAGCAAACTGTCCCCGCATCATATTGTGCAAAAAGGTGTTGTTCAGGTTGCCGAAGGACGCGCGATTCTGGCGACATTAACCGTCAGGGAAAACCTTGATCTCGGCGCTTATACCCGTCGTGACAAAGCCAATGTCAGCCATGATCTGGACTGGGTTTTTTCCTTATTTCCGGTACTGAAAAGTCGGGCTTCCGGGCTGGCAGGAAATCTTTCCGGCGGTGAACAGCAAATGCTGGCGATCGCCCGGGCATTAATGGCAAAACCAAAGGTATTGCTGCTGGATGAACCATCCATGGGATTGGCACCATTGATGGTGCAGGAGATTTTCAGGGTCTTAAAAGAAATCAACCAAACCGGACTGACGATTTTGCTGGTTGAACAAAACGTCAGGCAGGCATTAAAAATTGCACAGCGTGGCTACGTGCTGGAAAATGGTCAGATAGTTCTGGAAGATACAGGGACGGCTTTACTGAACAATCCCAAAGTCATTGAAGCCTACCTTGGTGCCTGATGCCAGGCTCAATAACCAGATTGGTGGATTGGTGGGTTGGTGAATTGGTGTCAAAAAAACATGGCAAAACACAAGTAGATAAACAAACCATCAAATAAAAAGACCACATTGCGTGGTCTTTTTATTTGCTCTGCCAGTTGCTGCTCATTGCCGCCAATTTTTGGTCAATCACACAGTAACCAGTGATCCGCGTTGCCCAGATCATCCGTATCTTCATGAAGCGCAATGATAAGAAACATAGAATCAGCAACATTCTCGTTGGTTGACTGTAGTTGGCTGTAGTTGATTTTATCCCACGGTCATCCTGTCAACTGCGATCGCTCAAAACATGTCACCGAATACTGATACGGAAAATCAGCCTCCAGCTATCGTCATACTTTCCAGCAAAATAGAGCCGGTCTGTTTTGTACCTAAGGTCATCTTGTCAGCACCAATGGCAACGATTTGTCTGAACATATCGCGCATATTGCCAGCGATCGTGATTTCCTCTACCGGATATTGTATGACACCATTCTCTACCCAGTAACCTGAGGCACCGCGTGAATAATCGCCCGTAACATAATTCACGCCCTGCCCCATCAATTCTGTGACCAGCAATCCAGTCCCCATTTTCTTGAGCATAGCAACGAAATTATCACTACGTTTGGTCAGCGATGAAGTCATCGCCAGATTATGCGAACCGCCGGCATTTCCTGTGGTTTGCATACCCAGCTTACGTGCCGAATAAGTGGATAAAAAATAGCCTTGTACGATACCGTCACTGACCACATCACGTTTTCTGGTGGTCACACCTTCATCATCAAACGGGGATGAGCCAACGGCACCAATAATATGAGGGTCTTCGTGAATCTGAATGTGTTCAGGAAAGACCTGTTGCCCCAGGGAGTCGAGTAAAAAGGACGATTTCCGGTATAAGGCTCCACCGGATGTCGCCTGAACGAAAGAACCCAGCAAACCTGCTGCCAATGGCGCCTCAAACAAGACCGGGCATTTACGGGTATCGAGTTTTTTGCCATGCAACCGCGCCAACGCCCGCTCGGCAGCGTACTGGCCGATGGCTTCCGGCGAAGCCAGTTTTTTTGGATTACGTTGCGAAGAATACCAATGATCCCGCTGCATCTTCGCGCCCTTGCCTGCGATGGGCGCTACCGAAATGGTATGGCGTGAAAATGGATATCCGCCCATGAAACCGCGAGAATTCGCCGCCACGAAATGGGATTGCTGGGCATGTACACTCGCCCCTTCACTGTTCGTGATCCGCGGATCAACAGCAAATGCAGCGGACTCCGTACGCTTTGCCAGTTCAATCGCTTCTTCTGCGCTGATCAGCCACGGATGGCACAGCTTCAGGTCACGCGGATGCATTTCCAGTAATTCTTGTTCCGGTAATCCGGCACAGTCATCTTCTGCCGTGAAACGGGCAATGTTGTAGGCGGCGTCGACACTATCCCGTAATGCCTGCGTTGAGAAATCAGAGGTGCTGGCATTGCCACGTTTCTGACCGATATAGACCGTAATGCCTATCCCTTTGTCGCGATTCTGCTCGATGGTTTCTATCTTTCCCTTGCGTACGCTGATCGATAAACCGCCGCCCTCACTAATTTCGACAGCTGCATCGGAAGCACCTTTTTCGCGGGCGAAACGCAACATATCCTGCGCAATTTGTTTTAATTGATCTTGGGAATGGGTAAAAGCAGGTTTGCTCATAGACAGGGTTTCTTTGGGTACTGGACTAAAAAGGGTATCATAGCAGCCGTTTCATTAAGTTTATACTAAAGGCGCAGAGAATTATGCCAAATCCAAACCGTGGCTCATGTGGCTACCAATCCAACGAATTCGAACAAGAATACGACCGTCCATCAAAATCCCAACTGAAACGCGAAATGACAGCGTTACAAAAACTGGGGCAAGAGCTGGTCGAGCAACCGCGTGATCGCGTGAAGCGCGTCCCCATGCCAGAAGATGTGCGCGATGCCATTCTTGAATGCCAGCAAATCACGAACCACGAGGGTCGCCGCCGCCAAATGCAATATGTTGGCAAGAAAATGCGTACGCTCGATGAGGAAGAAGTCGCGTTGATTCAAAAAACGATCGACAGCTGGAAAGGTGCGTCCAAATCAGAAACAGCCGCCATGCACGCTCTTGAGCGCAAACGCGACAAGTTGCTGACTGACGATAACACACTGACTGAATTGTTAGCAGAGCACCCTGAACTCGATGTGCAGCAATTGCGTACCCTGATACGGAATGCGCGCAAAGAGCAGGCAGAAAATAAGCCACCAAAAGCATATCGTGAAATTTTCCAAATTCTGAAGCAATTGCAAAAAGCACCATCAGGCGATCAGGCAGACGACGATTATTCCGATGATGAAGAGCAGGACGAGGATCATGAGTGATAGCAAGAATCAGGACCGTGCATTGCGCATAGGACTGGTATCCGTTTCCGATCGCGCCTCGGCTGGCATTTATCAGGATCAGGGTTTGCCAGCGCTGCAAGACTGGTTGACTTTGGCTCTCAGCACGCCGTGGGAATTAGAAACACGCTTGATTCCTGATGAACGTGCGGCCATTGAGCAGGCACTGATTGAATTGGTCGACGTGGCGAAATGTGATCTGGTGGTGACTACAGGTGGCACTGGCCCGTCGCGTCGTGACGTGACTCCGGAGGCAACGCTGGCAGTCGCGACCAAAGAGATGCCTGGTTTTGGTGAACAGATGCGGCAAATCAGTTTGCAATTCGTGCCGACTGCCATCTTGTCACGTCAGGTGGCAGTAATACGTGAAACAGCTGATCATGCGGCACTGATTCTGAATTTACCAGGACAACCAAAGTCCATCAAGGAAACGCTGGAAGGTCTGAAAGATGCCGAAGGCAAACAACTGGTGTCCGGTATTTTTGCGGCAGTACCTTATTGCATCGATTTGATCGGCGGACCCTACGCAGAGACAAATGAGGCCGTTTGCAAGGTATTCAGACCAAAATCTGCCATCCGCAACAAAGCTGTCTAAATACGCGGCCTGAATGCACTGTGATGCTGCCTGATGACGCTGGCAGCGCCATTCTGATCCTTTGCTATCAATCTGATCCGAAAAGACCATTGATTTGAGCGTATGCGTTGCCAGTACATCGCCGGACATGAAACATGGCAAATCAGATCACAGATAAGAAGTTCCTGAACGCCATCAGGCATCGCCAGCAAAATGTGGGGCTGGACTATCATTTTTCGATTTGTAATTTTTTATTTGTCATGTCGATTAAGACTCAATTCGGACTGCGTATCGGTCAATTGAACACAAGCATTGACGTTCAAATTTTGATGGCAATAGCGATGGCATCTGCGTTTACGATTACAACGATGATGGCGACTTCATTACCGATCATCGGATAAACACCTACATCAACCAAGAAAAAGGCTACACCTGACATGAGCACATTACTTGATACGATAGAACTGGAAAGCACCCCGAATCCCAGCGTGGCCATTATCTGGATGCATGGACTGGGCGCGGATGCGAATGATTTTGTTCCCATCGTCGAAGAACTCAATCTGGACGGCTGTCCCGGTATCCGTTTTGTTTTCCCGAATGCACCCACCATTCCTGTCACGATCAACGGCGGCTATGTGATGCGTGCCTGGTACGACATTCTGGGTCTGGATATTGCCAATCGTGAAGATGAAAATGGTTTGCGTTCTTCACAAGAGGCGATCAATCAACTGATTGCCCGCGAAATTGCACGCGGCATTCCAGCGCATCGCATCGTACTGGCGGGGTTTTCGCAAGGTTGCGCAATGGCGCTGCAAACAGGTTTGCGCTATCCGGAAGCACTGGCTGGCCTGATCTGTTTGTCCGGTTATCTGCCTTTGCACACCAAGCTTGCTGCCGAACGCAGTGCCGCAAACCAAGGTATTCCGGTGTTAATGGCACATGGTCGTATAGACCCTGTCGTATCTATCCAGCGCGCGGAACAATCGCGTGACGTCCTGAAAGACTTAGGCTACGCCATCGAATGGCATGAATACAGCATGCAACACTCTGTGTGCCAGGACGAGATTATCGACATCGGCAACTGGTTGCAAAACCGGTTTGCGGCGTAAACCCTCGCCTGCAGGGTTCAAACGCGGAGCTGGTACATCTGCTGTCGGTTTATGCAGGTGTACAGCTTATCAATCGCCTGTCCGTAATTCATACTCAATTCATGTGCAATCCATACGCAATCCAACTGTTGCGCTATGCAATCAGCGGCAAAGTGCCGTTCCGCTTGTATAGCGTTAAAATATACTCCCCATAGTATATTTATACCTGCCTTATATTATGCTGATGATGGAACGAAAATTGTCCATACTCCCCATTTTTTAGAATTTTTCTTCTTTTCAAGCAGCATTGTCATGGGATAGCCAATCTCACTCACCGCACAGAGCTACTCTGCTGCCTGTGCGATTATCCCGATACCAATCCTGGCTACCGATTTTCATTGCATATCAATATTCATTTAATTTCTTTGGCTTTCGGTCGAATTTGGCTTACTCTCACAAGCATCACGCCTTGCTCAGCCTGCATTCAAATCAAGGGAACATTCCGCGATTTGACGCACAGCGGCCAGGACATGAATACCAGAATGATGCATCGATATGCGCCGGACATCTTGCCAGGCAACGATAGACGAGCCTGATGTCCTACCGCAGCATGCATCATGCTTACTCGTTGTTGATTCTTCACACAAGGAATTTATATGGCACTTTTTTTGAATAATGCAGATTCCATCGGCCGTACACCACTCATACGCCTCAATCGCATCACGGATGGTGCGGGTGCGACCGTACTGGCAAAAATTGAAGGCCGTAATCCGGGCTACTCCGTCAAATGTCGTATTGGCGCAGCTCTTGTGGCGGATGCAGAGCAACGCGGCCTGCTCGGTCCTGGCAAAGAACTGATTGAGCCAACCAGCGGCAATACCGGTATCGCACTGGCCTTTGTCGCTGCGGCAAAAGGGATTCCTCTGACACTGACCATGCCCGAAACCATGAGTATCGAGCGCCGTAAGCTGCTGGCAGCCTATGGTGCTAAATTAGTGTTGACCGAAGGAGCAAAAGGCATGAATGGTGCCATTGCCAAAGCCGAAGAAATCCGTGCCAGTGCGCCTGATCGCTATGTCTTGCTGCAACAGTTTAAAAACCCGGCTAACCCGGCTATCCACGAAAAAACCACGGGACCCGAAATCTGGGAAGACACCAATGGCGGGTTGGATATTTTTGTGTCTGGCGTTGGTACCGGTGGCACGATTACCGGCGTATCCCGCTACATCAAGCAAACAAAGGGCAAATCCATTCAAACAGTCGCGGTGGAGCCAACAGCAAGTCCGGTCTTGACGCAAAAACGCGCAGGGCTGCCGTTGCAGCCGGGGCCACATAAAATCCAGGGTATTGGTGCTGGATTTGTGCCGGATGTGCTTGATTTATCGCTGGTCGATCAGATTGAACAAGTGACCAACGAAGATGCCGTTCTCTACGCTCAAAGACTAGCCAAAGAAGAAGGTATTCTGGCGGGCATCTCTTGTGGCGCAGCGGTGGCTGTTGCGGTACGACTGGCAAAGCTGCCTGAAAATGCAGGCAAAACCATCGTCGTGGTTTTGCCAGATTCTGGTGAGCGTTATTTGAGTTCAGTATTATTTGAAGGTTACTTCGACGCCAGCGGTATCGCCGCCTGATTTTGCTTCAAAATCTGACGCGCACGTGGAGGCACCTGTTTTTCACGCAGTAGAAAAATCAAAAACAGGTGCTGGCAGTTGTTATAGCGGTTGCAATGAACCGCCATAAATCGCAAATGAGAAATTGATTGACGCCATATTCGACACCCTCCTCATTTGGGATCGAGGGCGTTAATGCTTCATTCACATCACCTTCATGAGTACCAACTGACTTGTTGGCGATTTGATGATGTAATGATTTGATGTGATTGTTTTTGAGACAGATGCAGGACAATATCTATACTTTATCTCGACTGTCCAGCATCTGCTCCGCAGCTTGTTCAACCAAACCAGATCAAGCAGCTTCTTTCAGGGTTTCCAGATCAATTTGTACCGAAATATCGCCTGAAGACATCCAGATTTGTCCGTCCTGTATCGTACATTGCAATTGCATAGAGCGTTGTGCGAGTTTTTCCAGTGCCAGACTTTGTTCGTGCGGCACGTTCATCACCCTCAAATTTTTAGCCCTGTCGAGACGGCTATTCATCTGCTTCCACCAGATATCACTGGCTGCCGCAAAGCTATACACCACCACCGATTCTGAGCGACCACACGCCTTTAACAGACGACGATCATCCGGCTGCCCTACCTCCACCCACAACTGTATCGCATCCGTATAATCTTTCAGCCACAAATCCGGCTCTTCGGTATCTGAAATACCTTTACCGAACTCCAATCTTTCCGCCGCATGAATCGCAAATGCCAGCACACGTATCATCATGCGCTCATCTGTTTCGGACGGATGACGTGCAATCGTCAGACTATGATCGGCGTAATAACCTCTGTCCATATCCGAGATATTCAGATCAGCCTTGTAAATAATCGATTTCAGTGCCATTACTTGAATACCACCGTTTTATGTCCGTTCAATAAAATACGGTGCTCGACAAAACATTTCACAGCACGCGCCAATACCACGCATTCCACGTCACGTCCAATAGCAGTTAATGTCTCCGGATCCATCGCATGATCCACCCGCTCCACATCCTGCTCAATAATCGGACCTTCATCCAGATCACCTGTCACAAAATGCGCCGTCGCACCGATCAGTTTCACACCACGCTCGTGAGCCTGATAATAGGGTTTAGCACCTTTAAAGCTAGGCAAGAAAGAGTGATGAATATTGATGGCTTTGCCTTTTAAAGCATCACACATTGCCGGAGACAAGATTTGCATATAGCGTGCCAGAACAACCAGCTCAATCTCATTCGCAGCCACGATATCAAGTACTTTCTGCTCCTGCGCCTGTTTCGCCTCTGCCCCTGCACCAGTAGCCAGAGGAAGATGATGGAAAGGAATATTGTAGCTGGCCGCAAGCTGATAAAAATCCGTGTGATTAGAGACAATGGCTTTAATCTCTACCGGCAATAAACCGCTTTTGTAACGGAACAATAAGTCATTCAGGCAATGACCGATTTTAGACACCATCAGCATCACGCGCGGTTTGTGGTGTGCATCGTGCAGCTGCCAGTTCATTTGCATGCTGTCACCCAAGTCGGCAAAGTCTGCACGCAAAGCCGAATCTGTCATCACAGCATCTTCGACTGCGAAATGGACGCGCATAAAAAACGTCGCTGATTGAGCATCACCAAACTGTGCGGAATCAATAATATTGCAGCCGTGACCAGCAAGAAATCCCGAAACGCTATGGACAATGCCGCGTTGATCTGGACAAGACAAGGTAAGTATATATTCTGGTCGTAGTGTCATGATGTTAAGTAACGCCCGGGAAACCTGTCAGGTTCATCCGCTATGACGATTATGTTGATAAAAATGATTGAATGCCAAAAATTAACCGCATATTGTCGCATGTTCAGGCAAACTATTCCTGCACCATCATCAGGATTTCAGGTTTTTTATACGAAGCATAAAAGCACGATCGTTCTAATTAGTGTATAGTGAATTCCATTGCGTGCAATCTAAACGACCAAGTAATGTTCGCAAACAAACTTTATTAACAAGTACCAAGCTAACGAATACCAACCCTACACAACATATCAAATATCAGGAGACTACATGACTACGTTGACGAATCAGCAATTCAGACTCGCCGCCCGCCCGGTTGGTACGCCAAAACACAGTGACTGGACGTTCAGCGCTGAAACCGTCAGGGATCTGCAGGAGGGTGAAATTCTGGTGCAAACCATCTATATCTCGTTAGATCCTGCCATGCGCGGATGGATGAATGAAGGCAAATCGTATATTCGTCCTGTGGCGATCAACGAAGTGATGCGCGCTGGCGGTGTCGGCAAAGTCATCGCGTCTGCGTCATCACGCTTTGCCGTTGGTGATTATGTGTCCGGTGGTACTGGAGTACAACAATACTGGATCGGTTCTGCAGACGATAAAACAGCTGCATTTTACAAAGTTGATCCGCGCCTGGCACCACTGCCAAAATATTTAAATGCACTGGGAATGCCAGGCATGACCGCGTATTTTGGTCTGTTGGATGTCGGTCAGCCTAAAGCTGGTGAAACCGTTGTCGTCTCGGGAGCTGCCGGTGCAGTTGGTCAAACAGTGGGTCAGGTCGCAAAACAAAAAGGCTGCCGCGTGGTTGGTATCGCTGGCGGCAAGGATAAATGTGATTTTGTCGTCAATGAGCTGGGGTTTGATGCCTGCATTGATTACAAAACGGGTTCCGTGCGCGATGGATTAAAAGAACATTGCCCGAACGGCGTTGATATTTACTTTGATAACGTCGGTGGCGATATTTTAGATACAGTGCTGACCCGCATCAATCTGAAGGCTCGCATCATTATCTGCGGTGCGATCTCGCAGTACAACAACACCACGCCAGTCAAAGGACCAGCAAACTATCTGTCACTGCTGGTTAACCGTGCACGTATGGAAGGTATCGTCGTTTTTGATTATGCCGCACGCTATGGCGAGGCTGTGACTGAAATGGGCAAATGGATGGCTGAAGGTAAATTTCAGACACGCGAAGATATCGTCAAAGGCATAGAAACATTCCCTGATACATTAATGATGCTATTTGAAGGAAAGAACTTCGGAAAACTGATACTGCAAGTGAATGAAGAATAACCAGCAGCAGATAAATTAATGACGATGAAGGCAGCAAAATGAGTTGCAGCAGTTGAAGTCATCAGCACAACTAAAGCGGCACTCTGAAAAAATCAAAAGGCAGCGAAGTTCGCTGCCTTTTTTAGTGAATATGTTAGTGGTTAATCACCACGGCAACCGATTCAAAGCCAGGGTCTCAGCCAACTCAGCCCCTCGGAAGTGCCGGCACGTGGCCGATATTCACACCCTATCCAACCGCTGTACCCCAGTTCATCAATCAACTGAAATAAATAAGGATAGTTAATTTCTCCGATATCAGGTTCATGCCTTCCCGGCACACCTGCGATCTGAATATGACCAATGCCAGCATGAGGCCGAATCATATCGCGTCGCAGTTTGTCGGCAATATTCCCTTCCATCATCTGGCAATGATAGATATCAAACTGCACTTTGAGATTATCGATACCGATTTCTGCACAAATTTCTTGCGCCTCATCCTGACGATTTAAAAAATATCCGGGCATATCACGGTTATTAATCGGCTCGATCAGAATGGTGATATTTTCTCTTGAGGCCAGCAACGCGGCATAAGCCAGGTTGCGCAGGTATACAGCTCGATGACGCTCTTTATCCTGATCAGGACCCAGCAAACCTGCCATGATGTGTAAAGTACGATTTCCCAGAACTCTGGCGTAATCAAGCGCTTGGGCAATCGATCGTTTAAAGTCATCTTCCCGTCCTGGCAATGAAGCAATGCCACGCTCGCCAGCCTGCCAATCGCCCGGATGTGCATTGAACAAAGCTTGCGTTAAACCATGTTCATCTAAAAGCTGTCGTAATTGCGCTACCGAAAATTCATATGGAAATAAAAATTCCACTCCCTTAAAACCATCTCTGGCAGCTAAGGCATAACGTTCCAAAAATGGAACTTCGGTATACATCATGCTGAGGTTCGCAGCAAAACGTGGCATGATTTTCTCCTTATCTTTTGGCATAGCGCTGCGCCAGCACAGCACAAACCATTAACTGCAACTGATGAAACAACATCAACGGCAACAACACCATACCGACGGTATGACTGGCAAACAATACCTTGGCCATAGGAACGCCACTGGCCAGGCTTTTTTTGGAGCCACAAAATACAATCGTGATCTCATCTTCTTTATTAAATCCCAGCCGACGGCTGGTCAGCATAGTCAGCCCCATAATGATCGCCAGCATCACCGCGCTGATCAGCAACAGACTAATCAGCATCATGAAAGGTAACTGATGCCACAATCCCTGCACGACCGCTTCACTGAACGCGACAAACACAACAAGCAGAATAGAACTCTGATCCACAATTTTTAATGTGCCGGCATGTTTGTCTATAAACGACTGCAGCCAGGGGCGAGCCAGTTGGCCGGCAACGAACGGCAACAATAATTGATAAATAATTTTGAGCATGGCATCAGCAGAAGCATGACTCTCACCATGCGCAACCACCAGCAGATTGACGAGTAAGGGTGTCAAAAAAATGCCGATCAAATTACTCGCCGATGCACTGCAAACAGCCGCAGGAACATTGCCGTGTGCGACTGAAGTAAATGCGATCGATGATTGAACAGTAGAAGGCAATACGCACAAAAAAAGTATGCCCAAATAGAGTTCCGGCGTGACCAGCATCAGCAATGCCGGCTTCAACATTAAACCTAAGATAGGAAATACGGCAAACGTAAATGCCATTACCAGCAAATGCAACCGCCAATGTGTCATCCCGGCGATGACGGCTTGACGAGACAGCTTGGCACCATGCATGAAGAACAGCAATGCAATCATCGCCGTAGACAGATGATCGAATGCCAGCGCGTAAAGACCTTTGGCTGGAAACAGGCTGGCGATACAAACGACCAAAAACAACATTAAGGTCATGTTATCGGGTAAAAAACGAGGACGTTTCATAAAATCTGGCAAGTTTTAACGTCCACTGATTGTACTTGAATTAGCTTTTTTTCACTCGGACAGCATCATGCAAAAACGGCCTACCGCTAAGCAGTAAGCCGTTTTTGACGATGTTTTACCTTCTTGACTGAGACAGTCCTGATTGCGATGTTTGACTATGACATTCGCTCAAGCCCAATCAACAAAACCAGTCAGCAAAATCAGTATAAGCATCAGAATTTCGCATTCAATCCTACACGCAAGGCGCGCGGAGAACCTGGCGTAATGTTGTTATTGCTATTGGCGAATGCGTAATACTGTTTATCCAACAGATTTTCGATGTTCAGTTGCACATTCAGGTTTTTGTTCACTTTGTAGTACAACGCTGCATCGACACGGGTAAAACCTGGAACTACGACCAGATTATCTGTCGAAGCATAAATCTCGCTGCGATAGACTATCCCCATACCAGCTCCCCAGGTAGCGTCAAAATTATAGCGATTCCAGAGTGATGCGCTATGTTTGGGAACCTGAGCCAGCTTGGCACCAGCCAGCACGGTAGCAGATTGTGTCTTGGTAATGATAGCGTCCTGATAGGCATAACCTCCCATGATGCTCCAATCTTTTGTCATGTTGCCTGTCACACCTAGCTCTATGCCTTTACTCCGCTGGCCATCAACTAAAATCGATTTACTGGAATCCGCAGGATCAGTAATAGCGACATTGCTTCTGTCTAACTGATATACGGCCATACTGGCAGAGAGATCACGGCGAATATCCCACTTGACACCGACTTCAATATTTTTGAACTCTTCTGGATCTAAAGCCTGATTAGTCACGGTCAACGACGATAGCTGGTCACCAGCACGAGGGACAAATGCCTTACTGTAGCTGGCGTATACAGATATTTCTGTCATGGGTTTAAACACCAGACCCAGTCTTGGTGATACGGGGGTATCCGTCGTCTGAATACGATCACCGCTGCGATTATTGGTGAAGTCAACATCAATGCTGTCTCGCCGCAGACCTGCCACCAATTGCCATTGCGACGAGAACTCTGCTTGATCCTGAAAATACACAGATTTGCTTGTCACCACACCATGATTATTGGCATCAGTCGCTGCCTGTTTAAATACAATGGCGGATGTAGATACAGGGTTCGTTAATGGCACATTGACTGCGGTGATATTTGAACCAAGCGAAGTGAAATACGCAGTATTACGGAAATTATCTGTTTCCTGTCTTGCTAGCTCGACACCACCAACCAAGGTGTGACGTATTGAACCTGTATTCACATTCCATGTCAGATCAGTCTGATTAAAGAAATTCTTACGTTGCGTCGCATTGTTATAGCCAGAGAGAGACACCGTTGTACCGACAGCATTCACGGCGCCGGGGACGATATTTTGATAAAACTTGTCGTACTCTGCATAACGGGTACGATTACGCAGATTCAGATTATTTCCAAAATCATGATCGTACTGCGCCGTAAAGGCATCGACTTTCGCCCAGGCAGTATTCAGGTTAGCATCACCGAAAAATGCGGATGGGTCGGTATTGAGTGGCCGCCCCTGAAACGAAGGAACACCACGATCCGCAGTACGTTCATCTTTAAAGTGCTCATAACCAAGCACCAACATACTGTTGCTATCAAGTTTGAAAGCAACAGTAGGATTAATGCCTGAGCGCTTTAGATTAAAATTATTACGATAGCTGTCAGAATTTTCAACGACACCAGTCACACGGGCAGCCACTGCTTCATTGATTGCCTGCCCTGCATCTATGGTGAGGCGTCTCGTATTCCACGAGCCCAATGTCAGACTTGCTTCGCGTACGGTATGCCATTCAGCCTGCTTGGTCACCCGGTTAATCACACCACCGGAGCCCCCGCGACCAAAGATCATCGCATTTGCACCTTTAAGCGCTTCAACACTGTCAATATTATAAAAATCCCGATAGTACTGAACATCATCTCTGATGCCATCAACATAAAAATCACCCGTCGAACTATTTCCACGAAACACTGCTGTATCGCGATTCCCTTCGCCTTGCGCGGCGACGATGCCCGGGACATAGCGAATAACATCGGCAAGACTTTGCAAACTTTGATCCTGAATCAACTCTTTACTTACGACGGTCACCGCTTGCGGCGTATCGCGCAGTAAAGTATCTGTTTTTGTCGCGACTCGACTGTTTTTGATGTTATAGCTACTTTCAGCAACCCCAGTAACTTTTACTTCTGGCAGTGCAGACTCAGGGGCATCGGCCTGTGCAAATGCGGGCAAAACCACGCTACTCAGCAACGCAGCCAGAGGAGTTAAGCGAATCATGATCAAAATCCTTACATATCAGCAAAATATTGAGTGGCTGGCTGATAGACAAGTTTGATGGCTATGTGGCTGGCTAGATGACCCAATTATAAATAAGAATCACTATCATTACTATTAATAATTTATTCTGATTGCGATCATCCATTTTCCATGAAAAAGCAAAGTCGACAGCTGATCACAATAAAAGTCTTCTTTTGCCATAAAAATACTTCGTAATGAAGACAAATGCGCATTATTTGATCAGGCGCAAAAACAACAACGTAGCAAAGAGTAAAGTAAGCGAAACCACTTGCAGGGAGACAACAATGTCGATCAGAAATATTCATCCAGTGTCGTTAAGTATTATTCATGACGAACATGAACACTTATCTGCCGTTATTCAAGGCATGTTATATTTTGTGCGCTCAATCGAAGCTGGTGGCAAAGCACCTGATCTCAAAGTATTCCGAGCGATGCTGTATTACATCGCCGAATATCCAGAACGGATACATCATCCTAAAGAAGACCAATTTCTTTTTGCAAAAATAAAAGAGAGAACCCACCAGCTCGACGCCGAACTGGATGCGTTAATCGATCAACATAGTCACGGAGAGGCACTTGCTCATCGGTTGCAAGATGCTTTATTACACTACGAATTTGGTGGCCCCCAAGCTTTTCCTCGCTTTAGGGATCTGGTCGAGCAGTATGCGCAGTTCTACTATGCACACATGACCAAGGAAGAAGAAGTCATCATGCCTGTCGCTAAACAGGTGCTAAACGATGCGGATTGGAAAGAAATCGATGCTGCTTTCTTGGAAAATAGAACAATGCTGGATGATGCGGGTGAACGCTACCGCTACGATGAGCTGTTTTCGCTGATTGTCAATATTGCCCCAGCACCAATAGGCGTCGGCGATCCAGTCTGAATACTAGCGACATCAGCTCACGATCAATCGCGCTGGCAAACACATGAACGATTACTTCTGTGTTTGTTTCAAGCCACAAGCGCAATATAATTTTATGAACTATGCAGTAGTCTGGTGATCCAGACTACTCTTGTTACACTCAAAAGTAGCATCTTCAGTGCGGCAAGTAAGAGCGCTTCATCAAACCAATATTGAATGGCACGTCCTCAATCTCAGTGGGAGACCGTTCTGCGTCATTACCAGAATTGACCAGCTTCCTACTACTATTTGGCTTTGTTTTTTCTCGCAAATCTATTTCAGTTCAGTGCGTGCAAGAAGTATGACAAATGATTCATTGTAAACAATAGATCAAGGCTATGTCTGTCAATATAAGATTAACGCCATGTTTGCCCTCAACTGCTACTGAACTATTTAGTTTGAGTATAGAAAAAGCATTACTCAACTTAATTGAAACTTAAAGAGTGCCATTTAAAAATCAAAACTTTGTTGCTGAGAGCCGAAGTCAGATTTCTGGCGTAGCTGCCTAGGATTGCATTTTTCGTACATTTGCTGGGTCTGATGCGAACCGTGTTTTTCCAAGATCGCAGCTTTAGCTTCACGCACCTCTGCTTTGGCACGCACAGCATAAATCTTTGCTTTTGCTTCGCGGGTTGCGACCTCGAGATCCACCAAAGGTATGGCGATATCCAGACCAACTGTAACCCCGCACCGTTTTTGTACTTCTGATGGCATACACCAAGGCTGAAACAACCAATTATCGGGAACCTGCCGTAAGGCAGGCAACCAGCGCCGCACAAATTTTCCTTGATGGTCATAGTCTTGCGCTTGTTTAATGGGATTATAAATACGAGTTGTATTGATACCGGTCGTGCCAGCTTGCATCTGCATCTGACTCCAATGTATTCCTGGTTCGTAATCTAAAAACTGCTGCGCTAGCCATAACCCGACAGGACGCCAGTGCAACCATAACGGGTAAGACGCAACAGAAACCAGCATAGCCCGCATACGAAAATTGATCCACCCAGTCTCACGCAACATGGCTACACAAGCATCTACCATTGGCCAGCCAGTTCGCCCAGCGACCAGAGCAGCAAAATGCTCCGGATTCCATTCTGATTCACGCAGATCATCATAACCACGATGTAAATTGTGCATTTCCAGCTCAGGTTCTGACTCCAGCTTTTGAATAAAATGACAATGCCAATGTAAGCGACTCGTGAATGCTTCTAGACCTTTGCGGTGCCATTCCGCTCCTGGTTGCGTAGCAATTTGCAGCAGGCGTTTATTTGTCGCCTGCACTACCTCCCGCATACTAAGACAGCCCCAAGCCAGATAAGGTGAAAGGCGGGAACATGCTGTAGGTGCAGTCAATGGGGATGAAATACCACCCCGATAAGCGCTGCTACGTTCGAGCAAAAAATCCTGTAATACATCAACTCCGAGCGCTCGGCCACCACGCTGGCGGTAGGGTGGATCATAAGCAGATAAACCAAATTGATGAGCGGCGGGCCATACCTGTTTTGGCCAATTCAAAGAAAAGTTATTCAAACTGCCAGGTTCAGGTGGAGCCATGCAAGGTGCATTCATTTGCTGGTGCCAACGTTGACTCCATACCTTACGAGTAGAAAGGCCGCGCACTACGCCATGTTGGGGAAACTCTCGCCACGCGACACTTTTTTCACGACACCAGCGTGCAACATCCTTATCACGGGAAAAAGTAAAAGCATTACCTGTTTCTTCATGTGATACTAAAGTATCAAAAGCAGCACTAGCGTGAATTTGCGTCAACACTTGAGTGACATCCCCAACAGCAACGCGCAACTCGGCACCGGCCTGACGCAATTGACGTGACAAATCACGCAGACTTTCATATAAAAAATAGTAATGCTGCAATGAGGAGTCTGGTTGTCGCCAAAATTCTGGCTCTAAAATATATACGCATAGCAATGAGCCGCGATGCGCTGCATGCATCAGTGGCGCATGATCATACGCTCGTAAATCACGCTTGAACCAGACAACGGAATAAGTCATTTGATCAGCACCAGTAAATAGTCTTTTAAGTCATCAGTATAACGAAGCATCAAATCGACTTAAATCTTTGATCAATCAGCACCCGCATAGGCTTAAAGTTAATGTGATATGCAACACCTTTTTTAAAGATCGGATATTACTTTCTAAGCAAACCAAATGATGTACTGGATCAAATTACTAGTAAAAGCGTATGCTCCTTGCTGTCAGTAAACTTAAATGGGCTTAACTAATACTGATTTATAGAAAATTTTCAAGGTAAATAGAATAATTGGTTTCACTATGAACAAGGTATAGCTAACGGACCTAGGTATTACTCCGGTGTTCAGATTACAGAACGACAACAAAAGGGGATTTTATTCAGAAGCAGGTATCGGTCTTCATATGCTATCTGAAATCTATAACAACAATGGCCGTCAATTTTCGACGAACTTTCAGTTTGGAG
>NZ_JBMPPF010000020.1:0-90802 GCF_049339385.1 Undibacterium sp. SXout7W
CCGGCGTTTTGTTCAACCAGATAGTCCACCCCATTGACCGTAAAATCGGCATCCACAGCGGCACTATCTTGCGCAGAGACGTTTTGTTTGCCGGTTGCATTCCCCTCCTCCAAAACGGCCACTGCCTTAGTACCGGCTTTATCGGTGGTGACAGCTGTCATCAGCGTTTTGGAACGAACATTAAATCCATACTTGGGTGCGCCGCCGTAATAGTCAACAAACTCAGAGAATGAGGTAATACGCCATGGCCTACCAGCAAGTGAAATTCCTTTGTTGTCCGCTTTTTGGGTATACCCGAGAAACGCCGGGACAGCCGTGGCCACTTCCACAACAGAGTCAGGAAAAGCATTTTTTTCGACTATATATACGCTTGGGGTTTTATACGCCATAGTGTCTTACTCCAACGTTATTGATCTCGAATTCGCTGTCTGAAAATTTTTCGACCTTCGATAGGTTGACCAATTACCTTCGGCATCCGGCTGGTAACCCTATCGTGCAAATACACGTAACTAGAGGTCATCACGAGGACTACCCTTAACTACTCAACAAAATAATTGTTGTCTCCGTGAAGTTTCGAATTATTTGAACGATGACGGTACGCGCGGTTCACTTCAATAATATAGTCTTTAGCGTAGGCAACGGTACGGATTCAAATAACATCCTGCCGTAATAATATGGCAACATCAACTTGTCCCTTATTTATCGAACTCACGTGCGATTGGATGGTTCAACACGAATTAGAGCAAAATACATGAACAACCGTGTGCTTTGACTCAAACCGCAGCGTAGAGTCGGGATGACAGTCGAAAATTGCACTCATACAGTATTTTCCATGACCATATTTCTATGTTTTTCAATCGACAAAAGGGTTAATTAATTTGACACCCGTTCCAGCAAAATCATCGATATTTCGCGTCACGACATCCATGCCATGAATCAGCGCAATAGCGGCAATTTGCTTGTCTATCGGATGTTGATTGTGGACCGCCATCAATTTACCCCACACTTGGGAACAATCTTCGTCAAAGACTAAGATGCGATCAGCATAGTCCGTTACCAGTTGATCTAACCATCGCGCAAGGACTCGTGCTTGCGTTTTGTCACCTCGATTGGATATTTTCTCGATGCCATGGCGAATTTCACCGATGGTTTGCACCGCCAGGTATAACGAGTCAGGGTCGGCAGACTTCCAGAACGCCTGGACACCCTCGTTAGCTTTCCGCCCTTTCCGGGCTTCGCTAATGACATTTGTATCGACCAATAACAATTCAGACTCCAACGCTGCGTATGTTGAAATCTGCGTCTTCTCCTACGTTGGGCATGCTTGCCAAAACCTCCACCAACGAACGGCGAGCCGGACGCTGCAGCGCCGCCCTCAAAATTTCACGATGTTCGGCCTCGGCACTCCGACCATGCGCCGCTCCTCGCATTTTCAGCGCTAACGCGATTTCTTCATCGACGTTTCTTACCACTAAATTCGTTGCCATGATTTTCTCAATATTTGATTGCATTGATATCAGTATAGAGTCGAGGCGCAATCATTGCAATCAATTTATGGAAGTGAAAATCCTATGTAGACCCACCAATAGATGAATCCCCAAACTTTTTGTTTCATGATATTTTCTCTCCAATCAATCTAGGCAAGCCATGACAAAAGGTAGTGGCCCAGAACTTCAATAGGAAATTCCTCAATGAATGTTTTTCAATGGAATAGTTCAGAAACCGACTTGAAACTCGCGTCATCATCGAAGGCTGGCGGCACAACATTACGACGAAATCAGCCCACATTCCCACATGAAATATTTGACTACAAACGAGTTTGTGAAAACAATCCTCAGAAAATTGCCGACTGGGACAAGCAAATTAAGGTATCTGTGGTGAGAAATTTTTGAGCCCCCCCCTCACAGAATAAAAACAGGAACTACAACAATGAAAAACATAACAGATACGAACCGCCGCAGATCCTTGTCTGCATTTCGGCGACCACAACACATTGATGATGTGAAGAAAGTATAGGACTTCCTTTTTGATTAAAAAAATTCCATTTGGAAGCAATAAAGTTCCCAATAAGAATTTCACTAATAATCTCAGATAGACTCTAAACTTGGCTCTTAAATCCGAAACTTTACCAGCAAATTTAGAGCTGTCAGACACCCCGATTGGTTGCGGTAAATGCAACTTGTTCCACACAGGACTGTAGTGCGTGTGAAGCACGCAACGGACAGATAAGACTGAGGGAACTTAGAATAAGAGAATCGACCTACCCGGAGTGCGACTCACATTACGATAGTGATACGAGTGCCGCTAGGTAAATTTGACCGTGCAATCGCAACTTACTCTCGATTAAGTAGAAAAAGTTATTGATGGGTCGAGAATAAATACACACTTTAATAGCATATATAAATCTATTGCATCAGATATTTATACCACTATAATGTGTAAATGAATTTAACCGATTGCACTATACAAATTTTCACTGAGAATGCCTGGCATGACGCGGCAGTACTTGAGCTAACCGGAGATTCCGCCTTTGGCATGAAGGCATCTACATATTTGGTTTACCTGCAAGAGCATATCTTGAGGCATTGGGGCAAATGCGATGCTAGTGCGCTTTCTGTCAATATCCCCGTCAATCTGGACTCTTATGCCTTAAATTCGTGGCCTGCGTTTTTAGTTGATTTACTTCCACAAGGTTATGGGCGAATAGAATTATTGAAACAGCTTCGTCAAGATGTAAAGACCGGTTCTGCTGCCGACTGGGCTCTGCTTTGTTCAGGAGCAGGAAATCCTATTGGCAATCTTAGAATTAAAGAGGCGCATCTATGGGCTTTGGAGCAAACATCTGGCTTGCCACGTGGATTTACTCTTGGTGAGGTTGCGTCCAGAGCAGGTGAGTTTAATGAATATCTGGCACAACATGGTCTGTTTTTAGCAGGTTCCTCTGGTGTTCAAGGCGAATGGCCGAAAATTTTACTGACCAAGGCACGTGATGGATTGTTTTACCTGGATCACACACTCGCTGACGATCAAGCGGAGCAGCATTACATCGTGAAGTTTGGGCGTGGCACCGATCCGTCCTTGGCCAACATTTTGCGTTTAGAAGCTCCCTACATGCGACTGGCAAAGCATTTAGGACTGAATGTGCATGCAGAATTGATCTTGCGTGAACGTGCATTATTCATTCCCCGTTTCGATCGCCAGATTCAGGATGGAAAAGTCATTCGATTGGGTCAGGAAAGCATCGCCTCTTTATGTGAAGTCACAGGATTTTCTGGGCTGCCAAGTCACAATCAGATTTGTCAAAAACTGAGCAAAGTCGCCACAGAACCTGAAAAAACCGTTATTGAATATATAAAACGAGATATCGCGAATATCGTTTTAGGGAACAAAGACAATCACGCCAGGAACACCGCGATACAACGAAGTGCAGATGGTTATATTGGATTGACACCCTTATTTGATTTTGCGCCGATGTGGTTGCATCCCGATGGTATTGCAAGACGCATACGCTGGCAATCCGACGACGGAGGGTTACCAAACTGGAGAAGCGTCATTCAACAAGCCAGTGAAGCCGCGAACCTCGATATGGTACAACTGAAGTCTGCCGTACAAGCCATGGCAGCACCAATGTCGACGTTACTTAGCTATGCAAAAGAATGTGGAATTGAAGAAGAAATGTTGTCTCCATTTGAAAAAACATTGAAAAACGTGTGTACACAGTTGGAGGATCTGTAAATGGATAAGCGCTATAAACCTCTCACTCCAATGGAAGAGTTACAAACTCGTCGCATTTTGCTAGCAGAATTAGCCGCCGAACCGACGACCCCCATTCCTATCGTCATCCGAAAAATACGTACAGGCTTACGATTCACGATTCCCGAATATGCGAAGCTTTGCGGTGTGTCCGCAAGGACTTTGCAAGATATTGAACGCGGGGAATCAAGTCCAACTTTAATGACCGCAGAAAAACTACTACATCCGATTGGCATGACCTTGGGCGCCGTGAAGAAATCTTCAACTTTACAAAAAATGAATGAATAAGTGTTCCTGCAGGTTACAAAGAGGGTAACCCCCCCCCAATTCGACAATAACTACAATAAATAAAATTTATCAATAAAGCAAAAATCTCACGCATATCCACAAATTAAAGCGTTTCTATCGAAGCGGCCAGCACAAAAAAGTTAATCGGCGCTCTTTATGAAATGAGTTCTACTATCAACAGAGAAAATTCACAAAATTTGTTTCAATAACAAGATCAACTTCAAAATAGTAAAGATGATGCTCTTAATCGTCATTATTTTTAAAGAATTTTTCTATTTCAGCGACTTTAATCACTCCAGAAATAGCAGTACTTTGACCATTTGCATCAAACCAATAACTTCGGGGCATTTCTCCATGCCATTTAGGATCGACTGAGAATCGTAGTCTCTCAGGCGCTTCCTCACCAAATGCCCAGGCATCTTTCATCAAGTCAAAGCCGTTTAGCTTTTGTTTCATCAAGCTGGCATTTTGCTCGTCGAGCAAAGAATCGGTGCCAATGGTGATAACACGAACATTTTTGTTTCTCTTCTTGCTTTTCCACAGCGCAGCAAGGCTGGCCTGACAAAACTCACAGTCGAGTGACCACACCACGAGGACAAAAGGTTTTCCCTTCTGGCTCTGTATCAGATTGTTCATGCTTACGGATTTGAATTCCTGGATATCAGCAGCCTGGCTGGAGGCAATAAACAGGAAAAACGATACGGCAACCGGCACCAGGAATTTGAAGTATTTATTCATTTGGTCCCCGTCAGTGGAATGATTCTTACGCCTTCATTTTGGGTGCACCACACCAATGCAGGGCCCTTGGGCGTGCTCAGCAGATGTGGCTGGTCTGAGTTGCCCTGCGTTTCGGCGATACGCAAGTCTTCCCAGGTAGAGCCCTCATTAAGTGAGATTTTACCGAGTATCGTGCTGGCGTTACCGTCAAATTGTTTCCATGCCAAGGCTATAGTTTTGCCGTGTACAACGACATCAGCATGCTCTGCCTGGGCGTTTCCCAGTTTAAGTGGTTTGCCCAACTCGCCTTGCGCATTGGTCGCTGCGTAGAATACTCCTCCTTCATCCGCCTTGACATTGAACCAGGTTTGATGACGTCGCCCTTCATTGTCAAAGGCGATAGAGGGGCCATGATGAGGGCAGGCGTCAATACGCCATTCATCGAAGCTCGTTCTCATCAATGCCGCCTGACTGCCATCTGAATTCAATTCGCTTAATGCATGATCACGGAAATTTGGCTCAAATACATGGCGCCACATGGCCACTGGTTTGCCATCTGGCCTGAGTGCCATCGCAATGCGACAGCATTCACAGCTATGTTCTGCCAATTTGTAGTCGGCCTTAAAGCTGGCTCCCTGGTCAGTAGATACTGAATAGTAAATTGCTGCGCCCGTGTATTTCTCTTTTCTGGCTTTGGCTGCTTCGCCATCGCGCTTATCTATCCATGCAATAAAAATACGCCCACTTCTATCCACGATCATGGACTCGAAGCGATGCGTAATCTCTTCCCGGTTGGTATGCACGGTGACAGGCGTTGAAAAACTGGCCCCACCGTCAAGCGATCTGACAAAGCGAATCTCTCCCGTGTAAGGCTTTGCCAGAGGTTTGGTGTAGGCGATATAGATTTCACCTTTCGGCCCAAAAGCGAGTTTGGGACGGTTTTCACCATCGGCAGAAATAGCTTCTGCTTGCGACTGTACTCGTAAGGGCTGTGACCAGGTTTTGCCCATGTCTGTTGAAGATTGCAGTACGACATAGCCGGTATTGCCTTCTCCAGCACTCTCTTTGCTGGCGATCCACAACTTGCCCTGCAAATCAAAAGCGGCCGAGGTACCTAGCTCTGCTTTGGCAGCCTTTGCCTTGCCATGATTCATTTGCGCGTGTGATATGGCTGGCAGCAGTATTGATATTGCAAATACACTGGATAGTAAGAAGCGTAGGGCAAGTTTCATGAGAGACCTCAATAGTCAAATTTCATACTGGCAAAAAAAGTACGTTGCGGGTATGGATTAGGGTTGACGTAATACTTATAGCTGCCGATATTATTGATGCCGACAGAGCCAGTCCATTGACGATTCAACTTATATTGCAACTTGGCATCGAATACGCTGTAGCTGCTGACTGCGCCATAGACATCCGGATTGACATCGTTGTATTGCTTGGTCGTCGTGTTGAACAATGCATTATGTTGATGTCCGCTATAGCGATAGCTAAGGCTATATGTCAGTCGTTCTGAAGCGTGATAAGTGGCAACCATGGTTGCACGCCATGCAGGTATACGTGGCTGGTCTGTGTCGACCAATCCGGGATTGCGGCTGTTGGCAACAATACTGGAATTGGTGTAGGTCACGCTACCGTTGAAGTCCAGGCCATTGACCAGTACATCATTGAGGCCAAGCACAGTTTCTACACCATAAGTGCGCACTTTGTCGACGTTCTGGATACTGGATATATTGGGCGTGACAGTCGTATCTGTTTGCGAGATCAGCGCATCACGCTTGTCTTCAAAGAAAACCGACGTGCGGAAAGTACCATTTTTAAGATAGCTCTCTGCGACCAGTTCTGCGGAACGCACTTTCTCGGGCTTCAGGTTGGGGTCATTTTGCTTGACATTGTTGGGCAGGCTGATGACCTGGAATATTTCGGCCACGGTTGGATAACGCACACCTTGCCCGAAAGAGGCGCGGTAAGCCCAGTCTTTGTTTGGCTGGTAAGAAAGCGACAGTTTTGGTGAAAAGTCACTACTGCTGCGGCTGGCATAATTGAGCTGTTGGTACGCCGGTACATTGGCTGCATTGAAATTGCTGCCATCAAATGCCTTCCACTGTTCCATGCGGCCACCGAATATCGCCTTCCATTCGGGGTTGATTTGCCATGCATCTTGCAGATAGATAGCCTGTGTTTGCGTCTTGCCATAAGAGTTGGACGACGGTGTCGCAGCCAGATTACTGCCCAGCCAGTCATTCAACACAGTGGACGTCACTGATTTTAATTCATAGCGATCAGCATGATAACCAAAGCTCAGGCGATGCGCGCTTTTCAAATCGCCACCTGGTCTGTATTCACCGCGCAAATCCAGTGTAGTCCAGCCGGTACCGTCACCGGTCGTGATCGTGCCGCCCGGTCTGGTGCTGCCCAATCCAGAGTCATACAAACTGCCATTGTTGGCTGCTGTGCGTGAGTTATCCTTGCGCTGATCGTATAAGCTGGCAACAACTTCCCAGTCCCAGGCACCTCTGGTATTGCTCTTGAGCGCCAGACCGTGCATATAGTGTTCACTCTCACTATAGCCCGGTGAGGTACCCGTCAAGCTGTAATAATTGGTGTCACCAGCGAACTTTACATATCTGCTGGCTCCAGCGGCAGTGGTATTAAAAACGGCATTGCCATTGGCATCGCGTAAATAATTGCCGACATAGGTCGTTGACCTGTTTTGCCAGATACCCAGGGTATAGCTGACACGCAATTCTGGTGAAAAATCGTAAGCAAGCTTGATCTTGGCATTGTCCTGCACGGTTGCATCAGCACCGATGGAGCTGGTAATGATGCGGGGATTGCCACTGGTGTCAATGTCACGGATTTCGCCATTGACATTGGTAAACGCGGGCGTTCCGGTCACTGTCGCTTTTGTTGCTGCACCAAAGGTTTGCGGATGACCATTGTTATCGAGATGGTCAACATTCACCAGCCATGACCAGTTGTTTGACTTGTTGCCTATCGACAGGCTGCCATGTGCGCCGTTGTAGCTTTGATCTGTTCCGTAAAGCTTGAAACGCTGCCCAAACACATCCAGTTTGGCGTGGGCTTCGAAACGATCAGGCGTATGTGTTGACAACAGCACGACTCCACCCGCCGAATTGCCAGGGTACAGGGCAGAAAACGGTCCATACAGGATATCAATGCGCTCTATCTCTTCGGGGGACACCATGCCCCAGCGCGGTGGTGTACTAAAACTATTGTTCAGGAAATTCGACAACAGCAGGTTATCTGCATACACCGTCGTCTGCGCACTGGCAACGGAGCTATTCACGCGCATGACCAGAACACCGTTGCGGTCACCTATATAGCGTTCGCGTACGTGGGTACTCGGCAAATAGTTCAGTGCTTCGCCAGTCGTGATGGCATTGATATTCTCTGAAATCTGTTTTGCATTGATAGACTCTCTGGTACCTGATACTGCCGGTCCGGCGATCTTATTGCTTTGGACGACTACTTCCTGTATGGGTTGGTCGGGACCTCCAGCGACTTCCGGGCTTACTGCCTCGGCAGAATAGGCAATGGCGGATTGAGAAAAAGCGGCAATGATTGCCAGGCTCAGACGGCGTTTGTTAAAAAATTGGCGTTGCATAATGAACTCTGGTTTGTCCCTGTCATACAGGGGAAAATTGACTCAATGTCACTTCGCATTTTGGTCGGTACCAATAGTGACAAAGTGAGTTTTGAGAGACTGCAAGTTAGATTTCCGGTGTTAAGGGCACTTGTGGTCTGATACGCGTCTAATGGATAGACACAGTTGTCCGATTAACACCGAATTGCAACTTGAAGAGCTGGAATTATTAGCTAAGACGGGGCGGGGCACGTGACTGGACCGAGGCCCAGACGAACAGAGGAGAAGGAGAGGTGTAGAACAGTGCAGGCATTTGCAACTGTTGGACAGTAACGGGTAAAGTCAGCATTTGTGCCGGAGGCAGAGCGAACGACGCGCCGTTCGTAAAACAATACGCACAGTGCTTGCCGTGCATGCCCTCGTTGGATAAGGGCGCACTTTTACCTGACTGTGTTGCGTCTGACTTTGTGGCTTTGCCTGTATTGGTCGTGCAAATTTTTGACCAACTGGTATCCCCACTTCTTGCAGCGAGTGCTGATGAAACCGATGGCATGAACAATGCCAGCAAGATCGCAAAGCATGCGAGCAAGGCTGTGTATCGTTGTGCGCGGGAATGTGGTTTCATTTCGGTATTTTAACATTTACAAGCAGTTTTTCCAGCGAAGCGTGCACTAATTGGTTCAATTGCAAGTGTTGAAAATTAACAATTCCAAGTTTTTCATTTGAGTTTTGTTGGCAGATTCTTTGCAGAAAATGAGTTGAGAGATATCAAATGCAGCTCAATAAAAATTGCATAGAATTCGAAACTTGTTTTTCAATTACGAACAGTTTGGTTATAATCCGCCCATGCGAATTTCTCATAGACTCCGACACCTGACTATTTGGCTGGCATGCTTTGCAATGCTGTTCAATGGCATTGTGCCGTCTATGGCAAGCACTGTAGTTCCTACAAAAGTGAAGGCAGGGTTTATCGAAATTTGTAGTGCTGAAGGTAATAAACTGTTTGAAATTGCTACCGGCAAATTTACGAAAACCAGTCCGGATGCCGACAGCCAGCAGTCCAAACATGGCAAAGTACATTGCGCCAACTGCCTGCCGCATGCCGATCACCACTTTTTGCTTCCTACAAATGACTCTGATGCGCCGAACGCTGGCTTGAGTGAAGCATTTCCACCGCTGTTCTATCATTCTCCACAAACCCTATTTTCCTGGGCAAGCGCACAACCGCGAGCCCCGCCAGCACTCTCCTGATTATCGCTCAGTTCCCTGAACACACGATCACGTGTGTCGGGGCGTGTTGTATTGCGTTCAGGAATATCCCATGCAAACCGCTTTCAAAGTCACCGTCGCATTCAATTGCGCGGCGATCTGTATTTTGTTGTACGCCTTCTCGAAAGATAGTGAGCGTATGCAGTCACAGGCATCATCTCAGGTGACTGGCGCAGCCATTTCTTTTCCAGCACCAGTGCCCAACCGGTCCCATCAACCCATTTCCAAAGTGTTGGAAAATCAAATTGCCCCTTCCAGCCATTCTGAACGAATGCCAACTGATGATCAGGTCATGATGCAGGAATTGCATATAGGCACGATGCCGACTGAATCCAGCAAGTAATTTTAGAAGACTTCTATTAAGCATCATTCATTGAGAGTGAGGAAAAAATGCAAGAAAAAAATAAGTTATCGATGATTTTCGCAGCATTTCGCTGTTTCAACGTCGCCGCCATTTGCGCACTGGCTGTATGGAACTCCTATGCCTTTTATCTGAATCAGGCCATGCAGCAAGCGCCATCGCTACAGCCAGTTGAAATGCAATTGGTACCAGTATTTGTCGCCGACGTATCTGCAAAAAAACCGTCATAACAACAGTGCAAATGGATGTTTTCTACAGGTCTGAAACAGGCTTGTTGCAAAGAAAGGATGCGGCTTCGTCGCAAAGAAAATGAGAAAAATTAATACACCATCATCGCTGCGAGTTGTAATTCTATGTGCAGTAACCGCGCAAACGATAGGCTATTCAAGCCTGGCTCTGGCTTCATGTGGAGCCAGTTTCTGCCTGGTCAATACCGACTGGGCAGTACAAGGCGCCTGGCTCGATCACGGAAATCGTCTTGATTTGCGCTATGAGCAAGTCAGGCAAGACCAATTGATGAGCGGATCACGAAAACTTGCTGCTAATGAAGTCGATCTGCGCAATCGAGAAGTCGAAACCACTAGTCACCGCTGGTTGCTCAACGTTGATCACGGCATCAACGAACATTGGGGCATTTCAGCGTCCATCCCGTTTATTGATCGCAGTCATCTGCATACGGAAGCCGGTGCGCCAGTGACCTGGAATTTTCGCCAGATTGGCGATGCGCGCCTGTCCGCCCGCTACCAGTCTGCCTTGCAAGATACCGCGACTGGTGGTGGCACGGTCTTTGGCGCAAATGCAGGCTTGAAGTTGGCGACGAGTAAAACTGATATTGCAAACGATACTGGTACCAGGGCTGAACGCAGTTTGCAACCAGGTACGGGAACAACCGATCTGGTCGCCAGTGTTTATTACCGCCGCGTACTGGCTGACCTGGCAACGAGCTGGTTCGTCCAGGCTAATCTCGAAGCGCCATTAAATGAAAAAGACGGCTACAAGCCCGGGAAGAAATTTGGCGTTGACCTAGGCATTCGTACCGAATGGAGCAGGAATTTTTCTCCCATGCTGCAACTCAATTTCCAAAGTCGTGAACGTGATTCTGGCTTCAATGCCGAGCCAGAAAATTCAGGCGGTGACAGCTTGTCCATTAGCCCCGGACTTAGCTACAAGCTTGCCGGACAAGCGCACATCTATGGCTTTGTACAAATCCCTTTGCATCAACGCGTGAACGGCGAACAACTCAGCCCCAAATGGGCAGCCACCATCGGCATTCAATCTACATTTTAAGGACCGCACATGAACACTTTACGCCAAGCCAGCATTTCCATTTCTATTATTGCATCAGCATTAGCACTCTCAGCTTGCGGTGGCTCTGGTAGCACAGCAGCACCGAGCGCGCCTGTCTATCCGGCAACTATGCCAGTCAGTATCAATTTTGACCTGCTAGCCAATGGCGGAGTCGCTAAATGCGGCACGCCCATCAGCGGCCTTGGTAGTAAAGGTACGACTGCAGACCTGAAAGACGCACGTTTCTATGTGTCCAATATTAATTTGATCGACGTGAACGGCAAACAGGTACCCGTAACATTGACCGCGAACGACTGGCAAAATGAACAGGTTAGTTTGATAAGCCTGATTGATGGCACGGGTACTGCCTGCGGCGGCACGACCTTGCCGACCAATGCAGTCATTGTGGGTACAGTGCCTGGTGCCGCCTACACCGGTATTTCGTATGAAATTGGTGTGCCAGAAACACTCAATCACACCGACTACGCCACTGCAGCTAAGCCATTGAATGTCGCAGCTATGGCCTGGAGCTGGACATCCGGTCGCAAGTTCCTGAAGCTGGAGCTGAACCCTCAAGGGGGTGTCAACGTAGTGCGCACCAACACCACGACCACGCCTGCTACGACGACCACAAGCAATGCCGCTACCTGGAATTTGCATCTTGGTTCTGGTGGTTGCACAACCAACGCCACCACGGGAGCCTATAGCTGTACCAATGCCAATCGCATGCAAGTCAAGCTAGCCAATTTCGACTACACCAAGCAAAAAATATCGCTGGACTTGAATGCCTTGTTTGCCGGAAGCGATTTGACGACAGACACAGCGGGTGCAGCGGGCTGTATGTCTGGCACCACCGACGATGAATGCAAGGCCATCTTTAATGCATTCAAAATCGATCTGCCTACCGGTAATCCAACGTCGGCTGGTGTACAGTCAGTCTTTGTTGCTCGCAACAAGTGATCAAGCCATTTAGCCGATATAGCGTCACCTATGCCGCATTCATTGCTACCAGCTTGCTGGTAGCAGCTTGTGGAGCTGGTGGTAGCGGCGGAGGCGGCCCCTCCGCAACACATACCCATGCCACAGCCACGACACCAGCTTTGAATGGCTTCCCTGCGCCAGTGCTATCAAGCAGCAATCCGTCTACGGATGAAAAGATTGCATTGGGCAGGCACTTGTTTTATGAGCCACGGCTATCTGGCAACGGTACACAGTCTTGCGCATCTTGCCATCAGCAAGACAAGGCATTCACCGACGGACGTGCCCTGGCGATTGGCTCTACAGGCGAAACGCATCCAAGAAATGCACAGGGTCTGGCGAATGTGGTGTATCACGCCACGCTGACCTGGGCTAATCCTGCGTTGACAGAACTTGAACGTCAGATGGAAGTGCCGATGTTTGGTGAGAATCCAGTTGAAATGGGAATCAATGACAGGAATCGGGCAGAGGTGCTGAATCGCTTCAAGCAGGATGCATCATATGTCAATTTGTTCAAGGCGGCATTTCCTAAAGACAGTGATCCTGTCAGCTTTGCCAATATCATTGCCGCTATTTCGACTTTCGAAAGAACATTGATTTCCAGTGATTCAAAATATGACCAATTCCTGCGTAAGGAAGCCAGTCTGAACGAATCTGAGTTGCGCGGCATGAATCTGTTTATGGGTGAAAAAGCCGAATGCTTCCATTGTCATGGCAGTTTTAATTTCAATGACCAGACCCGTTTTCAAGGGCTGGCCCAGGTCGATACGCCTTTCCACAATACTGGTTTGTACAATATCGACGGCAAAGGCGGCTTCCCTTTCCCTAACCGTGGCTTGTTTGAATTTACTTCAAAGCCAGCAGACATGGGTGCCTTCCGTGCACCAAGCCTGCGCAATGTTGCTGTGACTGGCCCCTACATGCATGACGGCTCCATCATGAGCTTAAAGGACGTGCTGGACTTTTATGCAGCAGGTGGCCGTCAGATCACCACTGGTATCTACGCCGGGGACGGCAGAACCAATCCCTACAAAAGCGACTTGATCACACGCATCAATCTGACAGAACAGGAAAAAATTGATCTGATCAATTTTCTGGGGACTTTGACGGATGAGAAGTTCCTGAAGAATCCTAAGTTTTCTAATCCACATTAATCATTCAACGTAATTTACGAAATATTTTTTCAGGAATTTTATGTATTCAAGTTTTTTTGAAAAACCTACGCTAAACAGTTTACACAGCACATTAGAGTATAGGCGCTTTACGCTTTCAAAAATTGCGATGCTTATTGCAAGTGTTTTTGCAATTGAAGCATAGGAAATGCTTCTTTTTCAAATCCGAATTCGGCATCTAAAGTAGGGTTTGGGCGTTTGAAACATTCATTGAGAATCCATTTTCAATTTTGGTATGGAAAAATGCCAAAACTTTAATTGGCCAGAACTTATAGTAAGTGTCGTGCGCAGTTCTTGGTGTATCAAGTGCCGATTAGTGGTCTTTTGCGGAATATTAAGGTTTACGTAAATTTATCGGTTTATCCTATTATTTACCCGTCTAATCAGGTATTTCCTTCCCCCCTGGGGCGGCACCATTACTTGGTAATAAATCAAAAAATCGATCGTTTCAATATTTTTTAAAGGTGATCAGTTTAGACACCACCAACCATAATTGCATTAAACCTTGAAGACAGATTCCATTCGTCGTATTTCAGCAGTAGAGAAGTGAAGTTGTTTTGCTTCATTTCGCCACACGTGTACGGCGCCCAATACTTCGTCCAGAATAAGGGCGGCCTCAGAATCAGTTAGTCGATAGAACTCATGAGTAGAAATTGCAGCATCGAGCGCAGTATCCGGTGTGCTTTTAGCCCCCAAATCCAAAGCATGTTCACGCTTAGCTGGATTTGGATTCATGTCAAAAGCGGGAGCAAGTCGCCAGCCTGATTCTTCCCTTAAAAAGCCATGATTACGCAAATGGTCATCTCTGTTTCCGATCGCCACATTAAACATTAACCTGCGAAACAGCTCCGCCAAATCAAAATCCACATGACCACGCGCGCCCTGGTCGGTGATAACCTGGGCAATATCAAGATAGCTGCTAGGCTCACCGTCCTGCTTGCCGGTCATGGTCATCGCAGAGGCGTACATTCGGCGGCGGTGCCCCACTCGATCGAAGCGATTGACACAAAAGGTATGGTATTGCCCGCCGAGTTGTTCCAGCCTGGAGTTCGGGACTGCAATGCCAGAGTTTCTCGCCAACCGATGTGCCAGATACTCCCACTTCCCGATATCGTAGCGATCATCTTGCGCTGGAAATTTGGCAATCCACAGAGACCCGTCCGTGTCTTCAAAGCTGGCTTTCGGCCGAGCGCCACCGAGCGATGTGCCAGGAGCCATCAACATAGCCAACCATTGCTCATATTCGGGCAAGGATTCAATGCCAACATCTTGTATACGCGCAGCTAAGGCCTGCAGCTCACGTAATTTGCTTACTGGAGGAACCGCAAACTCACCACTCGAAATAAATTCCTCTTGCTCGTCCTGAAACCTAAGACCTCCCATACGGGATACGTCTTGTACTGCCAACAGAAAATCCAGGTCAAATAAGGTTCGATTCGCTCTTGACTCCCGAATCGCTAACAATGCCTCGCGTCGCTCAATCAGCACCCTGCCCCATCTGTCTGGGGCAGTATCACGGAAAATACCGGCCAGCGTTCCTTTGACAGGATATTGGGGTCCTGCAACCAACGGCAAATAAGGATCAATCGCAAAGGCATTCGCCTCCGTTAGCCACGCTTGCGAATAGCTGAAGGCCGCTGGCGTATCGCTATGCTCAGGGATAATTAAATTGCCTATATATAAAGGATCGCCGAATCGGACGTCATCAAGCCATACATTGGCCAGCTTTGATTTACGTGCCATCGCTAATCCTTATCACTCAAGACGGATTTAGTTTTGTATTTCGCCAAGACCTGACTGGCCAGAGATTGCCTGCCCTCTTGCAAAGGTCCTTCGATAGCGGGTGATTTAAACGTCCGCTTATTTGTGTTTTTTGATACTGTTCGGCTAGGCTGTTTGATCAGCATAGCGTCTTGAAGTTTTCTCCCAAGCACGTCATCATTTGCAAGATTATTCACATCCGCACTCAAACCAAGTGTCTGCAGTGCGCTCAAGTAAGAGCCAAAAGCGACCGTTGGATCGCCGTTCTCGACCCTGCGCAGGGTCTCTCTAGAAACACCCATACGCTCCGAAAACAACGTGGTCGTGAGCTTACGCCGCAATCGTGCAAGACGAATACGATCACCAAAGGCAGACATCTGTGCCGTTTGACCTGGATAAAGAGTGACGGATTTTTTAGTCATAATGAATCATATATTAGGCATTACAAATACAATTGTCAATTTTATGAGGCATCATTAAATAAATTAAAAACACAAATTTTTATAGCTGTCTCACAAATAAAGCAATATACATAATATTGACATCTTTATGAGACATAATATTTCCACTCTTGCAAAAATGTCATTTTTGCAATTATCGCTAGCATGAGCGCTATTTCCTGGCTAATTCTCCACGAAAAATGCTTTCCACTTTAACACGCTAAAAATTGGCTAATAGCCATTACAAATAGGCATCTTATTTGATCCACAAACACTGCCCAATGTAGCCAATGTGTAGTGGTCACCCCATCCCGGACACTAGGTTAAGTTTTTCTTCGGTGACGGCCGGTGCCAGTCCTTGATTGAACTGATGTGGCCGTATCCAGTTATACCGGTGCATCAGGTAGTGGCTGATGTCCCGTTGTGCTTCTTGTGCCGTCATGTAACCTGTTGACGGCAGCCATTCCGTTTTGAAACTGCGGAACAACCTTTCCATCGGGGAGTTATCCCAACAATTTCCCCGGCGACTCATGCTCTGTCGTATCCGATAGCGCCACAAGCGTTGACGGAATTTTCGGCTGGCGTACTGGCAGTGATGATTTCGCACGTTGGTGCAAAGAACATCAACTTGTGCCAAGCATGAGTAAACGTGGGAATTGTTACGATAATGCGGTAGCTGAATCATTCTTTAGCAATTTGAAGAAAGAGCGAGTCAGGCGGAAAATTTATGCAACAAGGGAAGAGGCGCGATCTGACATTTTTGATTACATCGAAGTGTTCTACAATCGCAAACGGCGACATAGTCATTTGAATCAGATGAGTCTCCTAGCTTTCGAGCAACAACAATTTGGAAGTTAAGAGTTGTCTACGAAATTAGGGGAGGTCCAGTTCCGCCTACGAGTCAAACCATTCTCGTACGGCCAAATCGTTCAACTCGTAGCTGGAACTGCGACCACCCGCATCTCTTTTTCGTAACACGCCGCGAGCCAGCAAGTCAGTAATATCCCGCAGGGCGGTGTCTGGTGAGCACTTGGCAATCGCCGCCCACTTACTACTGGTGAGTTTGCCTTCAAAACCGTCGAGCAGTCGGTTTAGTAGCTTCACTTGCCGTTCATTCAACGGCGTTGTCGCCCAGCGCTGCCAGAATCGCACCTTGGTCAGTACGGCATCGAGCGTATGCTGCGCTTGGTCTACAGCACGATGCAGAATCTCTAGAAACCAAGCGAGCCACTCAGTCACATCCATCGACTGCTTCTGGGTATGTTCCAGGATGTCATAGTAGGCCTTACGCTCCCGCTGGATCTGCGCCGACAGACTGTAAAAGCGCTGCGGACTACCATCGGCTCGCGCCAGCAGCAGATCACCGATGGCTCGGGCGATACGGCCGTTACCGTCGTCGAACGGGTGTAGGGTGACGAACCACAGATGTCCTAGTCCTGCCTTTATGAGCGGAGGCTCGCTCGTGGCGTCATTGACCCAATCGAGGAATCGACGCGTTTCGGCTTCCAGACGGTCCGCTGGCGGCGCCTCGAAATGCACACTCTGTCGACCGATGGGACCAGACACCACCTGCATCGAACCGCTACTATCGTTACGCCAAGTGCCGACGTTGATCTTGGATAGACCTGAGTAACCGGTCGGAAAGAGCGCGGCGTGCCAACTAAACAATCGCTCCCGACTGACTTGTGCATGGCAGTTGGCGGTAGCGTCGAGTACCATCTCGACGATGCCTTCGACCTGACGATCGACTGGGGCCAAGGCACCGATGTCCACACCCAGACGACGAGCGATGGACGAGCGCACGGATTCGACATTGAGCTGTTCACCTTCGATTTCGCTGGTCTTGACCACATCTTCGGTGAGCGCTGCCAAGCTGGCCTGATCCCGCAGCGCCATGCCAACATCGGCTAATCGGCCCATCAATAGACCCTGGGCACGGCTGACGTCAGCCAGTGGTTGGGCCAAGGTAGCAAGGTCAAAGTGCCAAGTTGGCCAGTCGCCGGCCTGCCAGATATAAGTGTAATCTCCGCTTTTCATACGGAGATTATGAGACACATTCTCCGCAAGCGCAAGTTATTCACCGCATTTAATACGGTGATAGAACAGTCTATTCGCCGCACCACTACTATTGTGGATACAAGTTCAATTCCGCAAATGGGAATCGAATAGCAGACTCGACGACGATTTTGATGCACTGCATTGGTCGATTGACTTGCCCGAAAAGTAAAGAAACTGAGCGCTATCAATCCGCGATTTCTGCAATCATCCTCAGTCGATGGAACAGGTAGCATCCCGATTTCCGTCGACTTGACTTTTTTTTGAAGCGAGGACAATGAACTTCGGTTGGATCACAAACCTGGTTTGGATCTTCATACCGATGATTTCATCTCACAAAAAAAGGACATGAGATATGACGACGTTACTCAAACATAAAACAGCTATTTCTGTTTTTACTACCAAGCTCTGTGCCAGTTGGCCAACTGCTTGTGGTGGTGGCCGCAATATGAGCTGTGTTGGTACTGGCAACGCTCCAGCAACAACGAGCACCTCGGGTACTACAAACACCACACCACCGGTGACCATAAAGAGCGGTTCCAATAGAGCAGTGAATTGGCCAGATTGTTCATTCCCTGTGCATAGTCAGGTTCGGGCCATCACTTATGCCAATGACCGTGCTGCCTCCGCATTTATTCAGGCATTGAATAGTATGCGGACTCAGGCACGAATTGATCCCATGACGGGGCGGTTATATAGACACTAGGAGAATAGCGGTAAATCAAGCTTTATTGGGATGAAACCGACTGATCGGTCACGATTTTCTAACTATACGGGTGTGGCAACTGAGATTGCTTCCGTCGACGATAAAAACAAACCCTTTGTAGTTCCGGACCAGTTTTACCGCTTCTCATATTCTGCATCACATTGCGTATCAAGATACTGTCGCACTAGGAGTAAGTCAGCGAGATCACCGGATAACAGGCGACTCAACGCGGGCTTTCCAGCAAAAAGTTCATGTGCGTTTGCGCGATTGATCCATTCATCAGCTTGATTGGGATCTGGAAACAGAATTTGCAATGCTTTCTAAATACCAAGGATAAATGAGATACGTTCCAACGTCTCTGTGTTCCCGGTAGCAGAAATCGGGTTCTGCTTCCAGGCATGAAACATGGGCAGATCCGATGTGCCTAACAGGATCATTTCTTGATCTGGCTGTAATCCCCATGCGGCTGCAATATTAAAAAAGGCCCTGAGTCCTACATGCATCAATTGATCGGCATGAGGTACTTCGGAGTGAGATGCGATGTTCATGATGGAGTTTATGTTGAAGACAATTGGAATTGAAATTGTAATCTGAAACAAAAGCTGTCAATCACCCATCTCTGGGGACATGCCGTGTCTGCAGTTTGTATCAAAACATATTTTCTAATGACATATTGAAAGAAAAATCATGCATAAAATTTTCAGACTACTTTTTCCACGTCAATCATTAGTGGCTATTTCAGGACTCTATTCATCAGCCATTATTTGTAGTTTGATGCTGTTTTACTGGAGCGCTGATTTGGCAATAGAAATGTTGTATTTAACAGAGAATGATGTCCGCTATAAAGGTCTGGCCATCATTATTGGTATGACAGTCATCCGACATTATTTGATCATCAGAGGAAAAGATATTGTCGCAAACTGGCTCAATAAAAAATAGTCGTTTTGGCGTTGGTAGCAGGTTACCTAAGTCAGGAAGTGTGTCATCTAAGGCAGTAAATCAAAAATTTTAGCTTCACTTCCACAGGTGACATCACTTACCTTGAGCGATGCTAAAGTAACGCTCAATTACGGAACGAAGTACAACGCGATACGGTCTGAATGCAATATCAAAGCTTTAATGCATGAGGTGTATCTGTTGCAGCATGGTACGTAACATGCGTCGGTAACAAGCCACTGGTATGTATCTCCCACAGCCAGTGGCCCTTTCACAATGTTGTCAACGAAATCTAGTCAGATTGCCATCTCTACGCTTACACAGAAAGGAAGGAGACTCCTGCTATCAGCGTTGCACATCGTGATCCCAATGTGATCGTCGCTAAAAAAAAATGACATGTAGACAGATGCAGCTATTAACAAGAATCTCCGCTCTTAAAGGCAAAGGAACATGTCAAGTATTGGCAAAATCAATGAACAGTGCTGACGACCATACCTTGCTGTCATCGCGCTGGCGTCCCGTCAAGTATACTGGTCGGTGACCGAACGGAGCGTTTGTTGCGTTCACTTCTAGCTTACCTTCCAATCGCAATGGCAATGAAGCTTCAGTCAAACGCTCTAATGCCAGAAACAACTCGGTACCGCCAAGCTCAAGACGCAAGCCACCTTCATCAAGTAACTGTTTGCCGGTAATTTCCCAACTGAAATCGGGTGCATGCACAAAAGGATTTCGTTTTAGCGGGTCTCCCACCTTGACGTAACTGTCAATGGTTCCCTCCACGCGGATTACGGCGTGCAGAAGATTGCTCGCATCGATTTCTACGCTATCGGCATCACCGTAGGTGTCACTACGGAATCCAATTTCGGTGGGACCTGCTCGCCAACAATTTTCTTCACCATGTTCAAATCCATGAGATCGAAAACTATGAATAGTCGCGTTGCGAATCGAGATGCGTCCATTCCATACAGCCCAGCGGTAGCGATCCGGAACACGAGCGCCTCCCCAGCGCAAGCGGAACAGCCGATCAGAGTAGCCAAGCTCTTCGTGTAGATTACGCTTCCATATTAAGCCACTGTGATCATAGGCAGCGATTTCATCCCAACCAGCGGTTCCCAGGAACTGGTAGTTCACGACAGCGGGCCCATGTTGAGTAAATTCATCGCCCTGAACATAACGACCACTGTTGACCAGTACTGCAGTGTGTTCTCCTGTAGTTGCCCATGTATGACGTGCACGTAAGGCTCGACCTATGCTCTGACGATCTAAGGTGTCAGAGAGTACTCCTGTCAGACCACCATAGACACCAAACACCTGAGTACCTGGTGGGCCACCTCCTGGTCGTCCACGATGTTCGTCGCCACTGGCGGCAACACCAATTTTATATCCACGGCTAATCACATCCTGATATAACCATCCAAAATGCCCCCAGCTGGAGGCAATCTCCACCAGACGCTCCAATTTAGGATGATGCCAGTCGGGAATATAACGGCGACCACCTACGTGTGGCATGATTAAGTGATGTTCCGGGTCATCAACATAGGCAGCCCAGAGTTCTTCAACCGGCCAACGACCAAGTTCGACCGAGCTGCCTTTCATGTCCTCATTCCATGTGAAGGTGCGGTTGTGTTCACCCTTCTGATTGTAAGGAAACTCGGGTGCAGTATCTCCAAGAAATACCACGTTGTGATCACCACCTGCGGTGGAACTACCGCACCATTCCTGTACTGGGTAGCAAACAAAGTTCCCAGGTTGATTAAATTTTTCAACAGTGGCGACACCTTGTTTCCAGTTTTCATCGGTGATTTGGAAATCGTTGGCAGTGTAACCGAGTACATCGATACCACCGATATCACGGGCATAGGCCGCATTGTATGCCGGACTATTGGTACCCACAGTATCATGGGCATGCACATGCAGATCTGCGTAATATGAACGTGCAACCGGAAATGAGTCATCAATGCTGATATAAGCGATAGCTGGCTTTACCGCGCTGTTATCCAGTAACTCCGCAACGAGTCGTAATTCACCAGCCGCACTGGGTAAATCATCTACCCCGATTGACGCCCATCCATCGTTGGGAAGTGCGTGCGTTTTGTCGTAGACTATTCGCTCTCCTGCATAAGCGAGTAAACGCAAGGCACTCCCAACTGGCAATTCCCCTGCCTGGCACGCATTACCCCAGCGGTCTTGTAAGGAAAAGCGAAATGGCAAACGCTCGCCAACACGTGCAAAGCGTGGTCCAGCCAAAAGCCAGCGTACTGGCTCTCCGGCGAACATATCTATCACCACATCGCCAGGCACAGCAATGAAACGTGAAGAACCCAGTGGATCAACGTAACAACGGAAGCGGAAATTATTTTCGACAAAGGTTTGCACCCGGGTTCCTGCCCCTCCACTTCGACGGTCACCTAACCGAATAATAATATGGTCACCGGCATTCAGATAACCATCCACGACATCAACAATAATTGCTTTCTGAAAGGGACGCTCGTGTCCTTTTTGGTCAAAACGAATGCTCAGAGATTGAACGGTGGCGGGACTTTGTCCTTGCACCAACGGCCCTGCATGATACTCTGCACTAATGTAGTTAGCAGCAGCAGGATCGCTGGTCTGAAACAGAGCCCAGTCCGAATAAAACTTGAACGTTGCCTTAAACCAGCCACCATCGGCTACACCTGATGCTCCCACCTCATAGTCAAGCACAATTTCTCCCCAACTACCGGTCTCCAGTCTGTTGACGTTACAGCTAACACGGCCTGCAAACTGCAACGCCTTATTTTTTTCATACAGACCAGTCGGTGCATAATGTGTGCCGAGTTTGTCACATAATTGAGCGTACCGCAGAGCGTGGTCTTGCAGTTGATTGTCCATAATGATTATTTCCCAAAATATTGCATGCTGAAAGACACCGTACTAAGTAGTGCGCCACGACTGATAATGCTGTTCGATACGACGGAAAATCAGGCTCTCAGTCAGCCAGGCAATCATTCCGATCAGTGAAATACCAAGTAGCACCTGACTTGCATTGCCAACTTGTCCTCCCATAGAAACCATCCAGCCAATACCGCGCGAAGCACCTATCATTTCGGCCGCGACCAATGCACGCCAAGCCTGACTGAATCCAACTCGTAAGGCAGTAGTGAGGGCTGGCAGCGATGCGGGAAAATACACATGCACCAGCAATTGCCAACGAGATGCTCCGAGTACTCGCGCTGCCCTTAATTCGCCAACACGAATAGCTTGTACGCCATTCTGTATAGTCAACGCCATAGGAAATACTGCTGCGATAAAGATCACCGCGATGATAGATAGGTATCCCAAGCCAAACACAATCATTGTTAGCGGCGCCCAAGCGATTGGGGGAATCGCCATGAATAAGCCGTTAAGTGGCGTGATAAAACTCCGAAAGCCGGCCGAGATCCCGGCTGCCATCCCGAGTACCAAAGCGACAAGAACTGCGGCACTAAAACCAGCAAACTCTTCAAGCAAACTGGCAATGAGCTGTGTCCATAATTTACCGCTGGCTACCCAGCGCCATCCTTCTGCCGCCACCTCCCATGGTTGAGGTAGGATATAGGCTGGATATTGACTGGCTGTTGCCATCCATAGCAACAGCAAGAACGGCAGAGCTGTCCAGCCGTAATTAGGTGTATGTCCAAAGCGCTTCATAGCATTCATCATCTTTTGACATTAGATTGCTCTGCGCGTAACAGAAAGCTCGAATCAATGACTTGATGTGCGTTGAATGTTTTACTCATAAAACCCAGTGAATACGAATAGTTGATCAAGCGCTGAATGAACTGAATATCATTCGTCTCTATTCGCTCAGCCCACCCCAAGCGCTTGCGTGCCTCGTTGACTACTGCGACTGGTTCAATTGTTTTTCCGGCAGAAGTTGGAATCGGTGCAATTTGAAATGCTTCAGCAATGATACGATTCGACTCTTCAATGTGATTATTGAGGAAAGCGATCGCTTTTTTATGTGCACGCAGCACCTTGATGACATCATCCGGGCGTTCAGCCAACGTTCGTGGCACCGCCATCACGACATACCAAGGATATTGCGGCAGCTTCTGGTTCACATCCAGTACAAGTTGGGCATTGCCACGCAAGAGCGCATCCGAGACAAACGGCTCCCAGGTGAACGCTGCATCAACGAGACCACGGTCAAGCGCAGTATTCATATTGCCGACCGGCATACTCATAATGTCGATATTTTTTTCAGGATCCAGGCCAGCTAATTCTTTGACGACATAACCACGAAGAAGAATGTCCATGCCACTGCCTTTAGCCACGCTGGCAATTTTTTTTCCGCGCAAGTCAGCCAGAGTTCGCACAGAGCTTTTGCTGCGAGCAATGAGTGCAGCCTGTCCGTAATTTACCTTCGCCAGAATACGGCTATTGAGGCCACGTGAGAACCACTGGAAAACAGGGGGCGCACCGACATAAGCCATATCAAGCTCACCGGCCGATAATGCTTGTTGCACTACCGGGCCATCACCAAACGACTTTAACTCGACCTTGAGTCCTTCTTCCACAAAATAACCTTTCTTGTCAGCGATCAGCGCCGGCGCATTGGCCATCGCATAAACCCAGCCAATCCGGATTGGACGGGTTTCGCTTAGAGCAAGACCCGGTAAAAAAGAAGCAAGTAAAAGAAAACATAGCGATACGCGCTTGGAAGTCATCATGATCAATCTTTCGGTAATGGGGAATAGGTCACGGGACCATTAGCGCTATACGCTCGCGCAACGTGTTACAGTAATCATGGAAATTTTGCAGTTTGCGGGTATCGCGCTGCGAGCGTGGTCGTGGCAAATCGATGCGTATCTCTTCTTGCAAGCCGTTTGGTGAAGTCCCAAGCACCAACACACGATCCGCCAAAAAAACAGCCTCTTCAATGTCGTGCGTAATAAACACCACAGTTTGTCCGAGCAAGGACCAAAAGCGCAAAATCTCTTCATTCATGCTCTGACGTGAAAGAGCATCTAAAGCGGCAAAGGGCTCATCCATCAACAATAGCGAAGGTTCCATGACCAAGGTACGTGCCAACGCAACGCGCTGTTGCATGCCACCCGATAATTGATGCGGTAGCTTATCTGCGGCACCACCAAGGCCGACAAGAGAAAGATAATGATGGGCCCGTTCACGTTGTTCAATTGTGTTGCCACTACCTGTCATTCGCAATCCAAAACGTACGTTATCCAGCGCTGACAGCCACGGAAATAAATTCGGTGATTGGAAAACATAACCCAACGCCGGAGATTCAGGCGTAATGAACTCTCCATCAACTGTAAGACTGCCTCTGTCCGGTTGCTGAAATCCCGACAGCAAATTCAGCAACGTACTCTTACCGCATCCCGATGGTCCTAACAGCGCGACAAATTCTCCACGCTGTACCTGAAACGACAAATCACAAAAGACGGCATGTCCATTGGGATAGGCAAAGTCAACATGACTGACAGAAAGATGATTCATGATTTTTTAATTTAAATGATTATGTCTCATTGATTTTTGTCATAATACGTTTTAATACAAGCAAACAAAAATAAGGAATGCGCATATCGATATTCGATTAGTGATCACATCGAATTTTCAACATTCATGAACAATGCCAGCATCCTTAGAACAAGATTTTTCTACTCAATATCCGATACGTGATTTCATGAAACAGAACGCTAAACTCGTCCGTAAGAACGTTACTTCCCTCTATGAGCAAATCGCGTCACAGCTTCGCCAAGAAATTCATAGCAACCGTTATGAGCCTTCGGGTAAGCTACCGTCAGAAGCCGAATTGTGTGAATACTATGGTGTGAGCCGTATTACCGTACGCTTAGCGATCGGTAAGCTGGTAGAAGAAGGAAGTGTCGAGCGCAAACAAGGTAAAGGTACTTATGTCGCCGGTAAGCAAGTGAGACATGGACTTGATGCTATACGAAGCTTTCATGATTCACTCGTCATGCAAGGTCTTAAGCCGGAAATGCAATTACTGGAAAAGGTAATGCAGCCACTACCAGAGTCAATACAGGCCAGCTTTAGTAAACGGACAAAATCATGTGTGTTGTTAAAGCGACTGCATCTTGTGGATAATCAACCTATCGCGCTGGGGATCAGTTATTTGCCAGCGTGTATTGATGCCGTTTCTTGGGATATAGCAGAGCGTCAGCCTAACTACACGCTCATTCAGAATTCACATCACCAAGGGGTGGTTCGCGCAGACATTTCTATTTCCTGTCAGATAGCCGACCGAAGCTTGGCGCGGATACTCAAAATCAAAACTGGAATGCCACTTTTGGTGATGACACGCATTTCTAGCTTTGCCAATGGCGAGTGCTGTGATCACTCAACTTTCTATATTCGCCCTGAAGGTTACTCTTTCATCACCAGTTGCAGCTTCTAAGTAAATGTATAGACAAACATTATCTATGAGGGAATAGGTCATTGTTACATGGTGATAGGTCTTCCACAAAAGATCACAAGTAACAAATTTGAGAGAGATATGATCTTGAGCGCCGTATACGTTTCGAACGTGGTTTGACAATTCAAAAATCGAACCACAATAGAAGTACATCAACGAAACAATGGAGCTGAACATGCTGCAAAGATTCAAAAATGAATTGCAATCGATTATTGCTCTTTTATTGATTGGAACAGCTGGATTTAAATGTATTGAGATGTTTCTGACAGACGATCTATCAACTGGATTATCAGCGCTTTCAGCTATCGTGGCTGGTGTTCTCGTCGAATTAGCAAGTTACATAAAAAAAGACGCCTTCCATTTACGTCAGCTGCGTCTTACTTTGCTGACGTTAGCTTTATTGGCAAACATTTCCATCGGTTTTGTCGCTTCTGATATGTACTATGTTCACAAGTTTTTCAACTGAGGTGATTGCTGAGTTTTCATTAGTCGCCAAATGCTGACTTTCATACAAACATGCCGTTGTCCTCAATATCAACGACCAATGCTATTACCAGAGTGGTCTGTTTCCAATCTGGCGAGGTTCCTTGAAACATAAATTGGTTATCTGCCATATAGCGATTGATCAGAGCATTACAAAGGTCATTGGAAAAGCAATCGGCTAACAATGCAGATAGCTGTTCCTAATGCCGTTCAGTTAAGAAGCAAAAAGGCCACTTCGGATAATCCTGAAGTGGCCTTTTCATTGAGAAAACTCTAAATTGCTTGACCCCAAAATGAGCAAGGTCACGCCTAACTGAACGGCATTAAATACTAGTTCCTGCATTTCCAGCACCAACAACTGCCGTCTCCGCACGAATAGCAATGCCTGTCACCAGCTCGCACAGTAATAAACCATCTGAAGAACAACTCACTGTTTCAAGCAATTAATCTGTTGAACAACAACGAATAAAGGAGAACCGCATGCTCAAACAATTTGCCATTTCCTGTCTGTCTCTTCTGGCATTCTCAGCACACGCAGAATCGGATTTAAGGACAATCGCCACCGGTACCAAGTTTCAATGCACCTCAAACCATCCCATCGCCACGTTGAAGAAAAAAATCAACGGATTTCCTGTCCTGTGTGTTGTGAAAGCGGATATTCTCTCTACTTCGACGAAGCAACTCGTTATTTCCGCGCAGTCACGTTTGTTGGGTTGGACTGACAACGGTGTGAACGCCGGTAAGAAACCGCCTCAATTTGGCGGCGTCGGCTGATCATGGCAATTTTGCCACGGTTTGGTGGCCCGTCTTTTTCGTGGAATCTGTACTGTGGGTTGGTCAGGCCAGGCGCTTCGTACGGCGGTCATTACGGTTCAGTGAACAAAGTCGGTCGGGACCGCCCGTTGGCCGCTTACGCCCCAGACTGTGTGAAAACGCGTCCTAAATGTAAACGAGATTCTTTCTGACGCGTTAATAGCTCATCTGACGCCATCAGGAGAGCAGGATGAAGCGCTTTGTCGAAGGAACCGACCGCAGCCAGAGTGTTCTCTTTCCCAAGCATCTGGACGACTATGTTGCAGAAGATAATATCGTTCGGATCGTGGAGGCGTTTATTGAAGCGCTTGACCTCAAGGGGCTTGGCTTTGCCGGTGCAGAGCCTGCGCACACCGGTCGCCCGTCCTGTCATCCTGCCGTTCTCCTCGGGATCTACATCTACGGCTACCTCAATCGTATCCAGTCCAGCCGACGCCTGGAGCGCGAGGCCCAGCGCAATGTCGAACTGATGTGGCTTACCGGCAGGCTATCGCCGGACTTTAAAACCATCGCTGATTTTCGCAAGGATAATGGCCCTGCTATCTGCAAGGTATGCCGTCAATTCGTTCAGGTATGCCGCCGGCTTGATGTTTTCTCCGACAGCAGCGTAGCAATCGATGGCAGCAAGTTCAAAGCGGTAAATAATCGCGACCGGAACTTCGCCAATAACAAGCTTGAAGCTCGCATCGAACAGCTGGAGGAAAGCATCAAGCGCTACATGGACGAGCTTGACCGCGCCGACCGCGATCCTATGCTTGTCGCCGAAACTCGTGTGACCCGTATCAAAGAAAAAATCGCAGGTCTGAAAGAACAGATTGAAAATCTGGGTGAACTGACCAAGCAGTTAAAGCAGGTGCCAGATCAGCAGATCTCGTTGACCGATCCCGATGCACGCTCAATGTCGACGAGTGGTCGAGGCACAGCTACCGTCGGGTACAACGCACAATCTGCTGTCGACACCAAGCACCACTTAATCGTGGCGCATGAAGTCACCAACGTAGGAAATGATCGCGCTCAGCTTGCCTCAATGGCCAAGCAAGCCAACGAGGTACTTGAAAAAGAACATCTGGAAGTGTATGCAGATCGCGGCTACTACAGTGGTCCGGAAATTTTGGCGTGCGAGGAGTCGGGGATGGTGCCATTAGTTCCTAAGCCATTCACTTCGGGCAATCGTGCAAAGGGGCTCTTCGATAAACGCGACTTCCGATATTTGCCTGAGAGCGATGAGTTCCAATGTCCTGCCGGAGAACGCGCGATACGACGATTCAGCACGTTGGAAAAAGGGCTGCTGTTTTACAAATACTGGTCATCATCTTGTCCCAAGTGTACGACAAAATCTCAATGCACCACGGGGACAAATCACCGCATCGCCCGCTGGGAACATGAAGATGCCTTGGATAGGATGAGCAAGCGGTTGGCTGAGCGCGGAGACGTAGCGAGAATCAGACGGCAAACTGTCGAACATCCATTTGGCACGCTCAAAGCCTGGATGGGAGCGACGCATTTCCTAACTCGGACTTTGCCGCGAGTGAAAACAGAGATGAGCTTGCATGTTCTAGCCTACAACTTGAAACGCATGGTGAACATCATGGGGCATCTGGGACTGAAAGCGGCGTTGCTGGGGACGTGAGCCTTTTTAACTTCTGCTCCCGCGTCAAGGAAGATCAGCACCTGCACGGTGTGGCCGTTAGCGGCACAGAAGATCAGGTTTTCACACAGCCTGGTCCCTAAGCCGCCTGTCGATCTTCTCCAAAGCAGACATTCAGTATTAGGCGTCTCATATCGAAACTGGGCTTGCCAAGATCAAGTTTATGGAAGATTACTCCTAGCAACGCAACAAGCCTTGCACGCAGAGTTCACCCTCAATCTGAAAAATCCCGGCACTTGGGCTGAGCGCTGCCTCGGCCTATAAATTCAGCTCTTCGGAAAACGACGCGCAAATACCCACTGCTACAAGTTGCATATGGTGCGTCATCACCTCAACAGGCAATTTGAAATCCGAGCGCATCCACTCTTTTGCCATCTGGTAAAGCGCGCCTAGCATTCCTTGCGCCAATACATAAGCCTTCACTGTGCTGTGGCTATTCTGTTTCACTCTAGACAAGAACCATTCGACGAACAACTGCGTGGACTTCGCCATTTCCTGCGCATAGTAGGCATCGACGGCAGCACTAACGCCCTCCATCTCAAACAGAGTGATCCGCCCAGCAGCTGGATACTCTAGCAGGCCGGAGAAATAGGTATGTGCCGCCACCCGCACACGCTCTGAAACAGAGTCGCCAACTTGCTCCATGGCCTCAACTGCCCGTTGGCGCATGTCATCCATGATGACGGTGCAGGTTGCGCAGAGCAATGCTTCACCATTGGCGAAAGACTCGTAAAAGTAGCGCTCCGTTAGCCCAGCCTCCAGACACACCGTCTTGACCGATGTGGCACGGAAGCCACGCGCTCCATACAGCTCAATGCCGACCTCCACGAGGCGCTTCCGACGCTCGCCGATCCTCTCGTCAGCACTACGTCCTCGATAAACCTTAGAGCTTAAAGGGGTGACGCCAACGTCCATATCTTTCATGCACCACCTCCCTTGAAATTCAGTATTGACATGATAGCGTGTCAGACATAAAATATCAACAGACATGAACTCATGTCACTTAAAAATGCGTCGTATACAGAACACCGTACACGGAAAAACGAGGCATAGACGCTAAGGAGACCCATCATGCAACGGCAAGATATTGAATTCACTTCGGAGGGGCTGCGCTGTTCAGCGTGGTTCTACCCCGCAAGCAGCAAGGGCACGCGGCCCTGCATCGTTCTGGCTCACGGACTCGCTGGCATCAAGGAGATGCGACTTGATGCCTACGCCGAGAAGTTCGTCGAAGCCAGCTACCACGCTCTCGTGTTCGACTATCGGCACTTCGGCGAGAGTGCTGGCGAGCCTCGTCAATTGCTCAACATTGCGAGGCAGCACCAGGACTGGAAGGCCGCAATTTCCTACGCGCGCAACCGTCCGGATGTCGATGCGACCAAGATCGTTCTTTGGGGATCTTCACTCAGTGGTGGTCATGTTGTCGCTGTCGCCGCGCAGGACAGGAATATCGCAGCTGTCATCTCGCAGGTACCCCATATGCTCGGTCTCACCTCTGGTTTGGCTGGCGGATTGTTGGCTGGAACTCGCCTAACCATCCATGCGCTCATCGATCGACTGGGAAGTTTGATCGGATTGCGGCCCCACTTTGTCAACGCTGCAGCTGAGCCAGGTCGGCTTGGGTTGATGACAGCACCAGAGGCGGCCCATGGGTATTTGAAACTCGTCCCCAAGGGAAAGGCCTTTGACCAGCGCGTGACTGCTCGGTTTGTTTTTGATGCTATGCGCTACTCCCCGGGCAAGTATTTACGACACTTGACCATGCCCACGCTTCTCCAAGTGGCCAATAACGATCTGACAACACCTGCATCCGCCGCGTTGCGATCCGCTCGCGGGGCCAAGACGGTCACCCTCAAGAAACACGATGCTGACCATTTCGATCCTTATATCGAACCACTGTTCAGCACCTTCATTGCAGAGCAATTGGATTTCCTAAAACAGAACTTGGATCCTGTGCCGCGACGCATCGTTAAGAAAACTAAACCTACCGTTTTCATTACTGGAGCAGCCAAAGGTATAGGTGCAGAAACTGCCTTGTTGTTTGCGAAGCAAGGATACTGCGTTGGTGCCACCGATATTAACCAAAGTGATTTGGAAGCATTGAGAAAATCTCTTGGCAATGGGCACTTCTATCGCCAACTGGACGTTACAAAGCCAGATGAGTTTGCCTCTGCGTTAAGTGATTTTGCTGCTGAGAATGGCGACGCCATCGATGTGCTAATTAACAATGCTGGTATCGCCTTTATTGATGACTATGAGGCGGTTCCGCTGATGAAACATCTGGTCGTCACTGAGGTGAATGTAAAGGGCGTTCAGATAGGTGCATATCACGCACTGCCTTATCTCAGGAGAAGCGATCGCCCCACCATGGTCAACATGTGCTCCCTTAGCTCGGAATACGGCGTACCCAGTGAAGCCTCATATTCGGCAAGCAAGTTTTGGGTCAAGGGGTTCACCGAGGCTCTGAATATTGAGTGGGAGCGCCATGGAATCTACGTCTGCGACGTGATGCCCAATTTCGTAGCTACGCCGATGATGGACGCCGCACACGGAAAAATCGTGGATTCGATTGGCATATTTCTTCAAGCAAGTGATGTCTCTGAAGTAATTTTGCAGGCCGTGAAAAGCCGCAGGAACGTTCACTGGGAAGTCGATACCTGGCGTCCCCGCCTTCTTCGGTCAGTGAGCAAGCTGTTACCGAAAATCTTGCGCAGAGCTGCCATGCGACATGTATCAGGCTATTAATTCCGATAAATCAACGAGTCACGATTAACTACAAACGGGAGTCAACATGAAAAACTTCGATTTGAATGGCAAGGTAGTTCTAATTACCGGGGCTTCCGGTGGTATTGGTCAAGCCGTGACCAACCGATTATATGAACGCGGTGCGAACCTCGTATTGACGGATATCTCTGCAGAGGGCCTTAATCGTACGTTCGCAGAATTGAATAAGGAGCGAGTCATACTCGCGCCCTTGGATGTCACAAATATGGCTGGCACCAAAGAAGTTGTGCTTCAAGCCGTAAACCACTTCGGGCGTCTTGATATGGTCATGGCTAACGCTGGCGTAGGCGCCAAAGTACCCTCGACGCTGCTGACAATCGATGTAGACGAATTCACGAAAGTGATAAACGTCGATTTGTTTGGTGTTTGGAATACCGTCAAAGCCAGCTTGCCACACATCATCGACGCAAAAGGACATGTATTAATCACCGCGTCGGTGTACGCCTTCATAAATGGGGTCGCTAATGCTCCATATGCGATGTCAAAGGCTGCTGTTGAACAGATGGGGCGCGCATTGCGAACCGAACTTGGCGGAACGGGAGCGACAGCGGGAGTCCTGTATCCCGGTTGGGTCGATACAAATATTGCCAAGGTGGCATTTGGTGAGCACGACGTGGCAACAAAACTTGTCCAGCACGCAATGCCAGGGCCGTTTGGTCGCCGTGTTAAACCCGATGAAATTGCTCTGGCGGTCATCGCCGGCGTGGAACGTCGGGCGCCACGAATCATCGCACCAAAGTACTGGGCCCCGATATCATGGTTCCGGGGCGTCGTCAATATCTTTTCAGATGCCATGCTCGAAAAAGATGCCAAGTTCCAGATGCTGATACGAGAGCTAGAACGGAAGCAATAACAGTTAATCGACGTATGCAGCAACAATATCGAGTTATCTCAGGCGACGAAAAAAACATAAGACTCATCTAAATAAATACACTTCCTCTTAACAAAATTGAAGACAGATCTTGCAACGCGCCTTCAGTAACATTTTTTGAAAATCTCGGTATCAGGGCAACTCTCGGATGCTAACAATCACAGTCTTTTTGTTTTAAGAATGGCAGAGGAGGACTTTTCTACGTCGTTCAAAACCAAGAATTATCGAAGAGCATTTGTTCGCTATTGGATGGAGACTGGTTCCCACAACGAGACCTTAACTTCTCAGCCTGAGCAATTTAAACTAGCGACTATCAGTCGGAAAACTTCATGCGGTAGCCGCTAGTTGGAGAACTGAGAACACTTTTCAATCAAAAAATCTGTTCGTTCACAGGTTACCTACGCCACCATCAACTTGCAGTTCCGTACCGACGACAAAGCTAGACTCATCAGAAGCCAGGAACACAGCAGCCTTTGCCAATTCCAACGGCGTGCCCAAGCGACCGATGGGGACAAGATTCTTGATCTGCCCACGCAAGACTTCCTCCTCTCGTGGTGGCAGGCCTAACTTGCCCAGTGCAGCAGTCTCAGTCGGACCCGGGCTTAAGCCGTTGACCCGAATGCCGCGTCCGACCAGTTCACCGGACAAGGTCCGTGCCAGTGACAGCAATCCCGCCTTGCTCGCGGCATAAGCGCTACTTTGAGGCAGGCCGATATGTGCGCTGACCGAGCCACATAGAATGACGGACGATGGATTTGCCAGTAAGGGTAACAAAGACTGAATCAGAAAGAACGGGCCTTTCAGATTGATGTCCATGAGCCGGTCATAAGCGGCTTCATCCCATTCCTGTAGTGGGCGGTGAGTCACATCACCCGCATTCACGTACAGCACGTCCAGATGAGGCCAATGTTGTGCAATCTGTTTCGCCAACGTGCGTTGATCAGCCATGTCGCCGGCATCGCTCTGGAAAAGCAGTACCGAATCGCCCAGTTCTCGGCCTATGTTCAACAGGGTGTTTTCGTTTCGTCCTGTGATAGCTACCCTGGCTCCTTCTTTCAAAAACTGGCGCGCTGTTTCCAGACCGATGCCACTGGTGCCACCAGTGATCAGAGCATATTTGCCTTGAAGTCTTGACATACCGTGTTAATCCACAGAGTTGAAAGCAACATTATCTAATCAGTAGTATCCTTTGCATAGTAGGCACCTGATAGATACTAAAGGAGTAAATGGATAGTTATGGCAATGCTCAAGAAAGTGCGCGTGCAGATAGCGACCGCAGAAGTCCGATCTGCAGACCGTTGCCCGATGGTGGACTTCGTGAACCTGATCTCCGGTAAATGGCCCATTCCCATCCTGTACAGGTTGATCGTCATCGACAAACCAATACGTTTCAGCGATTTACAACGTGCGGTGGCTCCTATCACGCAGAAGGAACTCGCCCGGCAACTGCGTTTGTTTGAGCAGCGCGGACTGGTTTGCCGCACGATCTACGCCGAAGTCCCGCCACGAGTGGAATATGAAATTACCGAGTTGGGCAAGACATTGCGGGAGACATTGGACTCCCTTGCTGGCTGGATGCGGGCCAATGGGGATCGGTTGATACGTGAGTGAGACGAGCCAGGCTAATTTGCTAATGCCTGCCGGCGTTTACAATGCATTTTTTCGGTAATCTTTCCGATATTTGCCAGGATTTCGCTTGCTGGTCTCTGGCTCATCATGGCTACTTCATGCACTGCCATCCAGAGCCACTTTTTTGGATTACGAGTTTTAACTGGCTTCAGCGTGTCGAATTCCATGTCGAGCAGCCGATAAATCGAATACGTATCATTCCGATCATTCTCGACAGCAAGCCGCTCCGCTTGATCCAACGTCAGTCCCAGCTCGTGACAGCGCTGTTCAATAATCTGATGAATTTCTTGCCGACTGACTTTAATACCTTCTGTGTCGGCTCCATTTTATTACATCAAAATTGCTTGAGTGAAGATATGACTTAACTACTTTTGAATCACGGTCAAAGCGACGTCTCCCTAGTTGAGGGTGTCCGCACCAGCTCACCGTAGTGTGATTTGCCTGTGGAATTAGGGAATTGGTATACCACCTATACGCGTTTTAAGCGTTGGGGTAAAGCAGGAGTATGGAAAGAAATAGTGGAAGCAGTTAGCGGCGATCGGAATCTGGAAGCGCTGATGATTGATAGTACGGTAGTGAGAGCGCATCAACACGCTTCAGGTGCTGCAAAAAGAAGGACGTCAAGGATAGGACGTTCACGCGGCGGCCTGTCCAGCAAGATACACGTCGCGGTGGATGCGCGTGGCAATCCTGTGCGTTGGTTACTGACAAGGGAAGAGGAATCCGATATGAATCAAGGTTTACCATTTATTAAAGGTTTTGAGGCGAAGGCGATATTGGCTGACAAAGGTTATGACTCGAATGTTTTTGTGGACTACATTCATACTAACGGGATGCTGGCCGTTATTCCGCCAAAGAAAAACAGACTGGTGCAGCGTGAATATGACCGCCACTTATACAAAGATAGAAATAGTGTTGAACGTTTTTTTAATCGCATCAAGCAATTCCGCAGGCTTGCAACACGGCATGAAAAATTAGATAGAAACTTCCTTTCCTTCATTAATCTTGTATTTGCTTATCTTTGGATTTATTGAATGTTAACAGGGCCTAACTCTGAATTCACAATATAAGTGGAGTACCATCCAATGGTCTATATGTATGCCTAGATTCCTGCGTATGCAAATAATCTATACGATTCGAAATCAGTGATTTTTTTGACTATGATGAGACCATGTAAGGAGAAAAATCATGGAGCTCAGTACACTGGCAATATGTGCGCTTTCATTTCAAGCAGTCTGTTTGGTGACGGTAGTTGTGCTTTTTATTGGCTGCGTACGCGGCATTATGAGTGAGCGACATCACCGAACTCATGATGAATAATAAACACATATCCGCGTTTCCCTTGCTAATCCAGCCTCGTTCCGAGGCAATAGACAAGAGAAAGTCAAGCGGACGGCCTGATTTCTGATTTGCGAAGGCTTGGCCAGTATATTTATCTAACCCACTGAGTATCGACATAAGTTCTGGCTATTTCCAGCGCGGCCAACACGACCGATGAAATAAGCCAGGTGCAAGAGCAGCGGTTTGCTATAGAACTGAATGAAACTACTGGTCAATCGCGTTGTGTCGATAGCAGAGTCTCTATCTGATCAGCATTCATTCTGGCGATAGACCTGAATCCCTCGCTGATACGCATATCACATGCGGCTCTCTACAGACGGTTGTTCCTCAGTTAGTCTTGCCCGCCTCATTCGTGCCCTATTCGCAGGGCATTTGACTTTCTAGCCATTCAGATAAGATGACTACATCACATCATCTACGTCTCTACCATGTTCACCATCCTTCAATCACTTATTTCACGCCTGTGGCAAGCCATCACCGGCACGCGTCGCAACTCAGCCAGTACACCGACTGCAGCAACCACACAACAAAAGCGTGAACAAGCGGGAGAGTCAGCCGAACTTGCCATGCAGAAGGATATTAACGATTTGCTGGTGCAGTATCCCGGCGCTACGGCCTTACACGGGAGTTTGCTGGTTTTTCACAGGGGGAGAAGGAATGAATTTTCTATCGAGGTCGATCACATTCTGATCACCAAAAAACACGTTTATGTCATTGAAACAAAGTATCAATCTGGGGATATCTATCCTTCACCCCATAAAAGCGAATGGCGTGTTCGCACCAGGTATGGCGAAAAATTCATGCGTAACGCCTTCAAGCAAGCACAGAATCACCAGAATGTACTATCCGATCAATTTCAGATCGATACCGGTATGATTCCGCTGGTAGCTATCGTCGGAAAAAGTGTCACCCTGCATGATCCAGACATGAATGTGTTTTTCCAACCAGAACTCGCAGAAGTGATTGCATATTTTGAGGGCTTCGGACGCTCACAGTTCCGGCCAAAACAATTAGCGAAACGGTTTTCTTATCTAGCAAGCGATGCGCCGGATGACTGGGAGCGACATGTCCATCGCGCACGACGGGCAAAATCTCATGCTCAAAGCAGAATGTCGCCAGTAAAAAATCTCGCCGATGTTAACTAAGGCGTTGCAGCATTACTCAGATTCAGCCCATTTGTCGCATCCGTTCCGATAGGTCCTACCGTTTCCTTCTGCCACCAAAGAGAGAATTCCAAACGGGTACCGCTGGCGCACGAATTTTTCCTTTGATCGCTGACAGTAATCGGTTCGCTTCTTCCGGCTGGCAGGCGCCCGTTTGGATCATGAGCGCCGTTGCCCTTTTGTCCACCCCCAAGGCTCTTTCTGTTTGTACGAGTTGGTCTGTATGCGCCACGACAACCTGATGCAGCAACTTTTCTAATACCTAGCGCATGCCGACCTGAGCTTGTGGCACTTGTCCGAACTGTTCCCAATGAATCGCACTCGCGCAATCGATTACATAATAATCAAACAACTCATTGAGTCGCTTCTGATACCGTTGTGCGAGATTGAGTTGTTGCGATAGTTCCAGGCTCAGTTTCAATACTTCGTAACCACTATTGGCATTGTTGTGTGAATCGGCAGACTGTTTGCGCACCAGCGCAAGATTGCATTTTTCTAACTGCAACACCAAGGACTCAATCGCGGCAAATTGGATTTCTCCCCTGGACTGCTCTTTCTGTCTGTCACGCAGTTTGTCTGAGCGATGCGTGATATACGCCCATTGCTCAAAAGTCGGTACCGCAATGTCAGTCCGGTCCCAGCCCGTAATCACTTGTTCATATTCTTCCAGTTGGTCGATATGGGTCGTCAGATCGCCATTCGCAGGAACAGGAAAGCGGACAACTTGCAGTTGGATCGAATCAGACATGATGTGCGAGAGAGAGGAAGACCAGATCTGTGAGGCTATTCGTAGGTGTAATTACGATCATGATAGAAACGCTGATCTTTTGCGGCCTCGATGAGTTGACGTGCTTTTCTGCGTTGTGCCTGGACTTGCGCATAAATATCTGGCGCCATCGGCTCTTGCACCATCAGGTCGTGCATGGACGCTGTATTCGATTCCCCATGGCGTGAATTAAATTTGAACACACAGTTTCCTTTCATCTAACGTTTTTGGAAGTACTACTTTGGTGAGATAGCGGTTCCCCCCCCCTTCGCACGCAACAATTCGTCTGGTTGGCAATTGCTTAACTTCAATACTACATCCTGACTCACGACACTCAACACCATGTCTTGATGCTGATACTCGCGTCCGACACGTTGTATTAACTCACGCTGAGTACTAACGCCGAACGCATCCAGGTAATATTGTTCATACCGGCAGCAGGCATGGATGACAAACTGGTGAGCGCGCAAAACAACTAATTCCACTGGCAGCACTTGTGACAAGGCGACAGCAAAGATGCCTGAGTCCACAAAGCCATATTCTTCGGTAAATTCTTTCATTGTAGTCAGTGATGGTGAGCCGAATCAGGCACTCAGTATGGCGCAACAGGAAGGGAGCGAACCCATATATGCGTGGCGATATTGCTTCGCTTTTTGATTGGCTGATCGATTGGATCATCGCCAGGTTGATTGACAGAGATTGACTCGCTTGCCCGGGGAGAAGCAAGCGAGTGATTCACTGCAAGAGTAGAAGAGTTTAGCGGGGGGAGTCTGCTGCAATGCCAGTCGGCAGAATCGGCACCATGCTATTGTCGATGGGCGTGTTGCGCACCTTGTCGCGCCGACGTTGTTTGATTTTGGTGATCAGAAACGTCATCACAGCACCAAACAGGATGCCACCTATCATCAGAGCTATCCACATAGCTAGGTAATCAGGATCTTCTTTTGGACACATTGCTTTTCCTTTCGTTGAGAATTTTGTACTTACTGTTAGTAACCACGCCAGATACGCTGGCTTCCATTTTTACCGATCAAATTCCCCGTGTCGATATGAATGAAGTCCCGCTGGTAGAACCCGACACCACCTTGTTGCAGCAGGGTCGCGAGTTTGCCTAAATAACTGCTGGGGATGGAATTGGCTCTGAAATCGATCGCCCTAAATACCCCTTTGGCATCCGGTAAGTGAAACGAGTTTTGCGCTGCATTTTCTGTCCGGTTGTTTGTTGCTGGTGTGCGCAATCCGGATAAGGCATCGAAACGGACATGGTGTCCGTATAGTGCTAACCATGTTTGCATCCATGAGAGCGTCTGCAACATTCGCCAATCCGGATGCCCCTGCTGGCTGGCCTGTACATCGCGCAACAGATAACAGGCTGAGCGATAGCCAATGTCGGTCGCATAGTCAAACTGCAATTCCTCCCCTCCCCGCTTCAGCCAGAGGAGGGTAGGTGTACGATAGACTTGTCCGGCCGCCAGCTCGTTCCCCGCCAGTGCCGATGATAATGGCAAACAACTGAGGGATACCGCTTTACAGAAATCACGTCGGTTCATGATGCGTCAGGATAACGGAACTATTAATAGAGTTTGGCAAATTTGTCTTCTACGCGTTTGGCATCGACTGCACCCGGAATACGGGAGCCATCACTAAAGACAATCGCGGGGGTTCCGGCAATCCGGTATTTTTTTTCCAATGCCAATACTTTCTCATGCGGTGCGGTGCAATCGGGATTGGCCGGTGCCGGAGATTTGTTATTGAGCATCCAGTCGTCCCATGCTTTACTGCGATCAGCTGCACACCAGATATCCCGGGATTTGGCTTTTGATTCTTCCGACACAATATTGAGCTGGAACGTATACACAGTAACGTTATCTATTTCTTGCAGGGTATGACGGAATTTTTTGCAATAGCCACAATTCGGGTCTTCAAAGATCACCATCACGCGTTTGCCATTACCTTTGGTGTATTTAATGGCGTCTTCCAGTGGCAGGCTTTTGAAATCGATCTTATTAATCTGGTTCAGTCGCTCTTCCGTCAGGTTGGTGCCAGTGTCCACATCGATCACGCGACCACTGATTAAGTATTTGCCGGTTTTGTCGGTATAGAGAATGTCGGTCTTGGTACGGACTTCATACAGATCGGCATACGGGGATTTGCCGACCGCTTCGACCTGGCCTGCACCTAATCGGGATTCGAGTTTCTTGATCAGTGCGTCTGGTGTGACGGCCAGTACTTGCGTTCCGATGCTGGCGAGTAGTACGGCAAAAGTGAGTTTGCTCGTGAATGTGCTAATGCGTGGTTGAGACATAATGCTCCTTACGATGAGTGTTGTTGATTTGGTTCCACCGGTTCTTTACTTTCCGACGGTTGCTGTTGCGGTGTTGTGCTGACGTGTTTGCTGAGTAACAGCAAGAGCAGCAGGATCACAAGTACGATGCCACCCAAAATCACACCGGTACCGATTTCGTGCACTGCATTGGCTGAAAGACTGCTTCCTGGTGGCATGATGCATAAGCCCTCTTGTTTGAACAGTCTTTCATTGTGCTGATTTTTACCCCCGGCGAACTTGCATAAAATAGTGGCAATCGGCTGTCTTATCGCATTTGCGGGGGTTTCTGGGTGATCGAAGGGAGAATTACACCGACTTGTCCACTGTTTCTGTGGATAACTTCACAGTTGCAGGGGTCAAGGTGTAATGTCGGGCTAACAGGTGGACGGTATAACTGAACAAACCAAGCGCCACCGTAAGTAATGGTAATTTGACCGAAGGCCAAGGTGCATCATGCAGCAATACAAAGACGATAAAGATGAACAACAGCATGAGGGTCCAAAAAAGGGTCAGTGTCCACAGAAAACGTTTTGGATTACGCATGATCATGATGTTCCATTTCTTTGAGTCTTGAATAAAGGTAACTTCTTGAGCACTTGAGTTGCAGTGCTGCTTTCATTTTATTGCCCTCGCATTGTTGCAAGCAGTCGAGAATCTGCTGATTTGTGAGGTCTTTTGATGTTTTGGCTTTGATCGCAGCATGACTGCCAATGTAAGCATTGGCTTTAGACGCACGCGAATGACCGGCATGTTCGGTAATGATCTGACGTGCCTGCGCCAATATGTCGGATGTTGGTTGTTCTCCGCCGCGCACTGGGCTGTCGCAGCCGGTCAGTTGTTGGTAGAGATTCTGCATATATTGGTGGCGCAGACCATGAGCGGTGACGCCGAGGTTTTTCTTGGTGAAGCCATGCTTCTTTAACAAGTAGTAATACTTGTTTTTCCACTCAGCAAATGTGAATTCTGCTGGGATCGTTGTTTTAGATTTTTTGTTGATGAATTGTTTTGCCAGCTCAATCACGTCCAGATCAGATTCGTTGATGACATCGATGCGGCGTGGACGGCCGCCCTTCGTACCATCTGAAATCATTAAATAGACATGGTCACTTCTGCGCATGATGACGTCGAATGGTCGCAGCAACATGCTTTCTTCTGTGCGCAAGCCGAATGTGATTTGTAGTGCTAATTGAATGGCAATGTGTTTGTTTTCTGACGCGATCTGGGCTATTTTTTGGTCAACGTCGATGCCGGCTGCTTTCCAGCTTTTATCTTTCATCGTGATACCAGTTCGTTTTGGCAATTGGCTGATCTGTTCATATTCGCTAACGTCTTTAACAATATTGGCCTTTCCAAGCCAACTCGCCAGCGACGCCAGGTAGGTCAGTTTGTTTTCGATCGTGCCGCGCTCTTGCCCTTTGGCGACCCAAGTATCTATTAAAAATTGGATATGCTTTTCTTTGAGACTGGAGAGCGTCGTAAAACGATGTAATCCATTCTTTTGTAGCGTCTCCAATGCAGCGAGTAAGCATAACGAGCGCATACGTTGTGTTTTGATGCCCAGTGGTTGCTGTGACATACGCGTTCTACTATGAGGTTTGCTCAGATTCGATTTGAATAGCGTACGCAGTTCCATTTTCAGCGAAGGATGCAAGTTGCAGCCTTCTATGTCTTTCTCGAAGTCGTAAATGATGGCCATGTGTTTTCCCTTTTAAACAATATTGTTTAATTGACTTTTGTTCAACTACCTGTACAGCATGTTCTTTTGCAAATAACGTTTTGCACAACGGCGCTAGACGACCTCGGATCTTTAGCGATAAAAATTGGCAGTCTGGATCTGGGAGGCACCATTTCCAGCTGAGCTTTCGCTCAACACGCACTCTGCTTTGCTACGTAGATTCTGAACAACATTGGCAAGTAGCACCGCCTGGAATGAGCGTCGCTCTGCTATGAGAGCATCGGCTTCCTGCGCATCTGACTTGTTTTGTTGTTGAGATCTGCGAGCAGTAATTCTGCAGGCCGTGAGTCCTCGCGTTTTTGGTACGCGTGACCAGAATGACATTCAAGTCCGGAGTTAAGGCTTACCGCCCCTACCGACTTGCCGGATTGTTCTCATTGAAGTTCGTCAGCGCACGCGATTGCGGCCAACCTCCCAACGATGTCACTGCTGTGAGTGATTCGATATCCAGTTTTTTGTATTGAATGTGTAGTTGACTTCGGTGTATTCCAATTTTGAGAATTACTCAAAATAATGGAAAACACACCGGAGAGCCAATGTTTATCACTGTTTTGGTTCCCTCATTCTTTGCAATGCTAAGTTCTTGTATTTACAAAAAAATTCGCTGCCGATTTTGGAGCGAAACACAAGACTTGATGCAAAGAGCGAGCGACTGAAAAAGAGCCAATAGGCTTTCGACGATGCTGGTTGCCCAGCGAAAATACTGAAATTCTGTACTGCAATGACGATAGTAATGATCTGTGATGCATTTGTCATGCGATATGCGTAATTTTTTAGAGGGCCTTATCAACAAGATGCTTATTCTGTGACCGTTGATCAGTCAAACTTGGGCATATTTGTCTGGTTTCGCGAGAGATATTTCATTCGTCGCTATGTCTGATTGGATTATGCGGATGAAGCACAAAAGGAATAGTCTGACTTATGTGCTACTTCGTGTATTTTCAGATTGATTCTGCTGTGCTTTCTATTTCATATCAGACATCTGTGGCATTTATCCCCTACTTATCTCCTACTTTGACGCGCGAACACTAAGCACCACAATCTTGTCGGACTTAAGTAGGTGATACCTCCTACTTAAATGCTATTTCTTCACAACGTCTGCATGGCTTAGATCAATGTCTTACTTATGTGTCACACATGTGGCACGTATGTATGACTTCTGCCAATATCATTTTGTTGCGCCGACAAAGTCATATTTTTGTCGCACTTATACCCAACTTTGGTAGCACTTCCAGTTGCATCAGATCGTGCGTTACTTAAAGTAGTACAACCTACACACAAGTCCAGCGCAACAACCAACAAATCAGTATCAAAATTAACTTTACCGAGCGACGCCGTTTCTCTCTGGCAATCATTCTGAACGTTCACCTCACCGCCCTTCCCTTCCCATCTATCTCCAGGCAAAAAGAACCCTCCGAATCAACGGAGGGCTCTTTATTAGTATTACAATTTTACATGCTGGTTTGCAACATGCCTTTTATGAATCGATATGGATCATCCGTTTGTTGCTGGATGACGTTGGTTAGAACTCATTTCATAAATATCTTCGAAGTAGAATCATAGAGAAAGCCAGATGAACAAAGCCTGTATATCGATCAGCACAACGATCCCAGCGAGTGAGGACACGCTTGAATTTGTTGAGCCATGCAAACAGACGTTCGACTTTTCAGCGACGCTTGTATCGACGCAGAGCGCGACCATCCTGAGTAACTGCACGTTTGCGGTTGCTTTTGTGTGGTGCGATCAGTTCTATACCTTGTTTTGCCAGGAGGCAATCGAGCGGATCACTGTCTTAGGCGCGATCCCCAATAAGTCGTTTGGGTCGTCACAACGTGACGGTGTCATCGAGCGTCGCTTCGACAAGGGTGACTTCATGTGAGCTATCTGCTCACAAACACAGCGCAAATTTGCGTTGGTGATTGTTGGATGTATCGTTTCTGCAACGATATTTACTTTACGGTTGTTGCCTCTGAGTTATACGATTTTTAAAGATAAGTTCAACGAAGATTAAAATCCGGGGGACATTGGAGAATGCATTCCTATTGATGAGTGAGTTCTATGTCCTTGTGTAATGAAACCTGTCGTGGTCATGACGCAACTGGCATGAAAGCGCGTACAAACTAGCAGGTGGCTCACGCCACATCATTTCCACCATTTCACATTGAAAACACTCCAAATTGCTGAGAATGGTATTGCTCCAAGCCATTCTCAGATTCTTTGTTTCATTGCCGGATGTCTTCTAGCTCATCATTCATGTTGCTGTCGTTTGCGTAGTTCGTTGCTGATGAAGTTTGTGTGTATGAGCCATAAATTTTTTAGAAAGAATGTCCATTTCCAGGTGTTGCTTCACTTCCTCAAATGAGCTTGGTACCGTGGGGCGGATATTTTCGAAATACATCAAGTGAAATCCTTCAGGGGTTGGAATAGGTTCACTGATTTGCTTTGGACGCATTTTTCTCAATAGCTCTCTTGTTGATGGCTCTAAAAAATTCTCATTAATCCAGCCAATATATCCCCCGCTTCTAGCGTTTCCATTAATTGAATACTTAGAAGCGACTTCACCAAAGCAGCGTGTTCTTCCGAACTCGGCAGTGACCATTTTTGCATCTTCCAGAGTTTTAACCGTTATGCCTGATAACTCATATTCATTTCCTTTCAGGGTCTGGAGGTATTCCTGATAAGCATTTTTCAGCAAAACATCCTCAGCTTTATGTTCTGCAAAAAATTGATCTATGTAAGTACTGACCAGAAGATCACCCGTACTACGCTCAATTTTGGCTGCTAATTCCTCTGTAAGAGGTAAATTTCCTTCCCTGATATCCCAAAGAATATCTTCGCGTTGCTCATAAACCTGAATGACATTTTTACGTAATTCTTGATCTACCGTTGTTTCCTTTTTCAGTTCATCTAATGTTTCATTGATTAAATTTTGCGTAGAAAGAGTGAGTTTTTCTATAGGGGAAGAAGATTTTTTCGTTCCCATTAAGTCCATTTGTATCTTGTTCATAAGTGCTCCTTGTTGTAATCAGTGTAAATAATTATGTTGACAACAATGCTATTTTAATGAAGACAACCTATTGACTCAGCCCCCTGATCGGGGGATCGTTTGGCTGTTTTTCAATGTAAAATTCAGTATTTTGTTCTCAGGATATCGGGTTAAGGTTCTATTTGAAGATTCTTGAAGAAATTATCGGTGTAGTTTCTCATGCAGGAGCCTTTTCCTCTGCTTTTGCGTCTGTTGTAGGAGCTGGCACTGCCTCTAACTTTTCCTCTGTTGTAGGAGATGACACTGTCTTTGCCTCTGCATTTCCTTCTGCAGGAGCTACCTCTTCAGTTTGATTTTCTTCTGTAGAAGCTAGTTCTACCCTTGAATTTCCTTCTACAGGAGTAGCCGTTAGACCTTGAGTTAAATTTTCTTCTGTAGAAGTTACCCCTGAAGTTTCAATTGCTGCAGGAGGAGTTGTCTGATGAGCTGTCTCTACAGGAGTATGCTCCCCCAAGGTTCCTGCTGCACGAAGATAAGTATTTATACGAGGGTCGATAGGTTTCGCTTTTCCAGAATTATGTGGACTTCCTACGTTAGGAGAATGCTGCTGGGTTCCTAGGGCATTAAGATAATTCTCTTTACGGTCGTGAATAGATCCAATACCAGATGCTCCAGTAGGAGATCGGTTAGTGGAGGGGGCTGGTGCTGCTTGGAATGGGGCTAATTGTTCCGATGAGAGTTTCTTCGATGAGAGTGTCTTCTGCGCCGCAGCTGCTCTCAAACTATCTGCCAGAGTTGGGCTTGCTGGTTTGCTTCTAGTCGAAGATGGGGGAGGTTGAGGTGCATCTTCGCGACCCTCGATAGTCAGGCCTTGATCAGATATAGAAGATAACGAATGTGCTTCTAAATAGTCTGATTCGCTCAAACGAGAGGAAGGCTCAGGTTGAGATGGCGGAAGTGAGATAGTTGGGCCAGGGACAGCTTGTATTGGGGCAGTTGGTAACGGATGTGCTTCTGACCGTTCTGCTACGGGTGCCGCATCATGTACCGCGGGAGTTTCAGTACTGTGTCCTTCTTCCAGTCTGGAGGACTCATTTGACTCAGCTGCTGGCTTTCCTCTCGCAAACATTCCATAAAAAGCCAGATAGAGACCAGCAAGAACGGCAGCACCTACCATGGCAGTACCCCACGTCGCCCCATCTTTTCCTGGAACTTCTTTCATAAGATCTTGATCTGCCAGGTACACAAAGTTATATACGACGACCATGAGTGCTGAGCGACCAGCGGCATTGGTAGTGGCGGCTTTTATGGCTCTGTCGACAAACCCGGAGTCAAACTTCTGGGTTGAGTACTGTATTTCTAGCGGTTTGTCTTTTTTATTGGGATTGTTAAACACATGAAGCATCGACTCGAGCGTTATATCGTCTAGAGCTTCTGCAACAATATTCAGCGGTACGCGTACCGCTATATTAGCTAAAGCCTTCTTCATTAAGTCGGGCGCAAGTGTGGTTGCTATAGAAGTAGGAAGTGCTGTCGCTACAGTATCCAGAGTCGCAGTAACGGCTGGTGGTGCGGGGAGCATCGATTCCACGCCAAGATCCATAAATGCGCCACCAACGGTGGTTTGGTTGGCGAAATAGGCAACTGCTGAAAGAATACCAGGTAAAAGGGTTAATTTATCAGGGGCATGTTTATTCTCAATTCCCCAGAAAAATTGAATCAAATCCCGAACAGCCGGATAGAGGAACGCGCCAGCGATAAGAGCAGGTTCGGCATCCTTCATCTTATCGGGGTTCAATTGGATGGCTAAGGTGCTAGCAGCTACGAATCCAATAAGAGCTACCCGTGATGCTGTTGTCGCTGTTGTGTGTTCTCCTTTTACCATATCACGAATTTGCCCCAATCCGAGGAACACCGCTGGGGTAATCTGGGCTGCCGTCGCCCATCCATGACTCCCGCTAGGATGATTTTTTTGATACGTAACAAGAGCGTCGCGGCGTACTAATTCCCTTACTGCGGTTGCTAATCCAACGGAAACGGCATTGCGCCCCAAAATTTTCCCCCAACTTTTGGCATAGCCACCCGCCTTACTACGGGTACTTGGTGCTCCAACTTCTGTTGATTCTGGCTGGCCAGCTCTCGGGGTTTGAATTTGGTGATACTCAGCTGCTGGTATGTGGTTTTGAGGTGATATTGAAAGTTGCATCACAGGAACCCTTTCGTTAAAGAATAATCATATAGCCATGAATTGCAATACATGCATTTCACGGCTTCCATGCAGTCGCCAGATGATGCTTCTCTCAATCGAGTGATGTCATCCAACACAGAGTTCATTCCTATGTTGACATTACCGTCAACGCTGCGTTTTAGTAAAAATAAAACTGCTTACTGCTTACTAATAACTGATTGTTGTGGTCGTTGTTACGACAAAGCCGCGTGGCGCAATTCTTCATGCCATTGTTATTGTGTTTTTATTTTCCGCATGTCTCTTTCTGCTTGTTCAAAAATGGTTTGAAAAGCGTCTCCTTCCGCAGGAAATATTGCGCTGCCGATGCTGATGCCGATAATGAGTCCTTTTCCAGAAATAAGATAAGGAGCTTCCAGGCACAGACGAATTTTATTGCTCAGCATGTTCAGAGCATTTTTGTCATGAGCATGAGAAACAATGACAACGAACTTATCACCTTCGTATCGGCAGACTGAATCGAAGACTCCGATGCAATGGGTCAGCCGATTGACCACTTTGCACAGTAATTTGTCACCCACTGCATGTCCTAATACGGCATTGACTTCTTTAAATCTGTCCAGGTTAATCAGTAAAAATCCTGCCTGTTTGTTTGAACGTGTTCCGTAAGCAATTTTTTTCTCAAAGCATTCTTGTAGTAGCTTGCGGTTGGGTAGCCCCGTTAGTTCATCACGATAGTCATCCGTTTTTTCTTTTGTCTCTCGCAGCCAAACTGTATTGGACTGATGCCGGATTTGGGTGTTTGGTGTGACGCGTTTTTCTGGAAGGTATCGCACAGAAGGCAGATCATGTGCCCAGTTTGTTAAGTTGTGAAGATGCGAACCCGTGCCGTTGCGGGAATGTGAATAGGGCGGCACATGATCAGAAAAAGCACTTCCTGAGTGGCAAAAATTCTCTGCTTGTTTGGAGTGCAATACAGATATGACATCAGTCTGCAAACCAGAAATCATTCTATTTTCCATATTGCTCATCTCCCGTCGAGTTAACTTGGTTTACCATGTGTAACCCGGTGCAAAGAGATAGTTCCCAAATGGGATAAATAATTTTTGATGAAGGTGTTTTGTTCAGTGGTTCATGCTGTATCTGTTGAATGTGGAGCAAGATTGCATACTCCGAATGAGGTAAAAGCGGAACCATGATTTTTATCGTTACTTTCAATATCAGATATTGAAACGGGAATCGATTTTATTGAGTAAATCCTCCCAATAGGAAAAGCTCGTTACGGCGATAAGCTCGATCAGTGAGAATTCTTTCGTCAACGCCAAATGCTCTCCCAGACCGTCTCTAGCTGAGCGATTCAAGGCGATGAATTAAAAAATGAAGGTTGTCGTCGAATACGACGACGGCTGACAGGGTGGATGTGACGTTGACAAGTGAGAAATAAAAAATGCCGTTCAGTTTTTACCGAACGGCATTAGGCTCTAGCGAATTTTATACTGTATCCAGAATCAGAACTGATTCATTGTGTTGTCTTTACCAGCAGCTTTCAACCCTGCTTCACCGCTGAAATAATCTTTGTGATCATCACCGATGTCGGAACCGGACATGTTCTGATGTTTGACGCAAGCGATAGGCCTGATTGTACTGCGCTGGCTGCTACAACGCGACATTGTCTCCCTGGAGAAGTCAGTGCGTAAGGAGCGCAGGTAGAGAACATTTCCATTTTCAACTTTGAGTTTGATGATACCGACATGGCTGTTATCACAGCGCAGGATACCAAGACGAGCCGTTTTTTCTCGCACCGCGATCCGGCTACCGTTAAATGGATGGCTGAACGCAAGCCAGACATCTGAACGAAGTTTATTAACTTCAACAGCCATTGGCTGAAATTGGTACTGCTTGTGTCCTTAGCTTTCGTCGTCTACCACGCCGCAGCTTGTAATCACTGCAACAGGAGGCAACGTCTTGGTGTCCAGCACACATCAATTGATTGAGCAAATAAATGCTTAAAAAACCAATGATCAAGCCTAAAGATCACTAATCATTGACAATGAATTAAATATTTTTAAAAAGTCAATTGTTTTTTTTAAAATAAATTTTATTTATTTGCTATGTAAATCACAAAAAATATCTTAAATACAATACTATTGTTAAGCTTTTCACATTAATAACATGGTGCTAAAGCAAAGAACTGGTCGACTACGCATCGTTGTACAAGATAGTCATTTATTTATTGGAGATTCGGCATATGGCAGCTCAATACCAAACCCCTGGTGTATATATTGCAGAAGTAAATGGATTTTCGACTGCTGTTGTTGAGGTACCCACTGCAGTTCCCGTATTCATCGGTTATACCGAAACTGCGTTTGCTGGAAATAAGAGTTTGGTAGGTGTGCCAACGGCAATCACCTCAATGGCGGATTTTCTGACTTATTTCGCGCTGCCCGGCAGCTCCGGTGCTCCAGCACCGGACTATACAAAGTTTATCTATACCAGTAATTCGACTGCTTATCCGCCCTATGTAACGGCAGCATCGACCCCCATGTTTTATCTGTACTACAGCCTGTTGATGTTTTTCAATAATGGCGGCAGCAATTGTTATATTGTCTCTCTGGGAAGTTATAGCGATTACAATGCTGGCGTCAAATCAGTGACCGATACCAGCGCGTTGATTACCAGTGCATTCAGCACGCTTCAGCAATATGCGGAACCCACGATATTAGTGATTCCAGATGCAATGATGCTCAATCAAGCGGAATGGACTTCGGTATCGCAAGCTGCGTTGGTGCAGTGTAATACCATGCAAACTCAGGTCACGATACTGGATGTTCGCAACGGCTGGGTTTCTATCGGCGATACGATTAACTCCCCTATTTCCAGCTCCACTTTTTATTCTGTTAATGGTTTGGGTGAAGCCTATAACAAATATGGCATCGCCTATTATCCTTGGGTGAATACGGATATTGTTTCTGATGGTGATATTGATTTCACCTGGATTTCAGATCAAATTGATGCTTATCCTTTTAATGGAACCCCGCCAACTCCAGCGTCTCCCATCAGTCCGCTGACTTTGCTGAAGCAGGACTTGGTCACAGAGGCACAGGCGATTTATCCGGTCAATGCTGCCGGCTATTATTCTGCTAATTATTATCAATACGTGAGTATCGTTCTCTCGCTGGCAATTCCTTACACGGATACACCGACTACCGTATCAACCACCACCAGCACTGCTGCGACCGCAGCCGATGCAACCACTGGTGCAGCAGCAACGCCTTCGTCATCAACGACGGTGACCACCACTACGGCAGCATTTTTTGAGTCGGTCAATACCGTCACCACCACTGCCGATCTGGTTCCCGGCGATGGTACAGGCACCGTCGTCTCAGACCTGGTGACAACCAATCGCTATTTTGCAAGTGCTATTACCACTGATACTTCTGGCTCTAATATTCTTGGTGGCAGCACCAGTATCTGTACGGTTACCACGACAACGAATTCCAGCACGGTGTCGGATACCAACACAACAACCACCTCTGCTCCTGTCACCAAATATTCCACGATTATCTTTGATGATGTGAGTGGCAGCTCAACGACCAGTACCACAGCACCAGCGTTTATCGGGCAGTCTCTGGCAGTGGGAGCAACGATTAATGGCGGTACCATTACCAGCAATACCAGCACAACGGTCAATGGCGTCACTACCAACATTATCGTAGCTTCTAATCCTGCGGTAGCCGCTGATAATACTGCCTCGCCACCGGTGCAGGCACAACCTGCCAGCACGACGACCTATACAGTCACTAATTTCACGTATGGTACTGCAGCTCTGAATGCCAGCGGCACCACGGCTGCGGTGGCTGCCGTTCAAAGTAATAATCAGACTATTTACGCACTGTCGTCCACATTTCAGACTGTTATTGCTGACTTGGGTGTATCCATTAATTTACTGCCGCCCAGCGGAGGGATGGCGGGTGTCTATGCCCGTACCGACAACACATTCGGAGTCTATCAATCACCCGCCAATACCACCATCATCAATGCCGTTACGCCTGCGGTCAATATTACCGATGCACAGCAAGCTGGCTTGAATGTTCCTCTCAATGGTTTGGCGGTGAACGCGATCCGCACCTTCCCGAATTATGGTTTGCTGGTCTGGGGTGCGCGCACTATGGCAGGCAATAGCGACGACTGGCGTTACATCAACGTGCGACGCACCATGATCATGCTTGAGCAATCGATCAAAAACGCCATGCAAGCCTATGTGTTCGCTTCCAATGACAGCCTGACATGGGTGAATGTGAATACCACCATTACCAACTTTCTGACACAGCAATGGGCCAGCGGTGCTTTGGTCGGAGCCAAGGCAAGTGATGCCTTTACCGTTGCGGTAGGTTTAGGTACAACCATGACTTCACAGGATATTCTGGCCGGTATTATGAATGTGAAAATCGGTGTGGCAGTAGTACGACCAGCAGAATTTATTGTGCTGACCTTTCAGCAGCAAATGCAAAAATCCTGATCACGAAGATGAATTTCTGATGCAAGCTGTTTTTTCAATGTCGAATTGGAGATAAACGAATATGACTACAGGCGCCAGTGGAAATGGTTCTACCCAAGATAATACCTTTTGGCCGTTACCCAAGTTTCAGTTTTCCGTCAGTATGGGCGGGATGTTGGGTGCATCCTTCCAGGAAGTTACCGGACTCGACGCGGAAGCTCAGATCATTGAATACCGTGCTGGCGATTTCGCTCAGTACAGCACGGCCAAAATGCCGGGTTTGAAAAAATATGGCAACGTGACGATGAAAAAAGGAATTTTTGTCAATGACAACAAATTCTGGACCTGGTTTTCAGCAATACAGATGAACACCATACAGCGTCAGACTGGCACGATCAGTTTGCTTGATCAAACCGGTGCGGCAACAATGGTCTGGACTCTCAATAATGCCTGGCCTACCAAAATCACAGGTACCGATCTCAAGGCGGATGGTAATGAAGTTGCCGTGGAGTCGATAGAAATTGCTTATGAGTATTTGCAGATCACCAATCCTAGCTGATTTTGCATGATGTGGATAAGGACTCCTGATAAGCTGGCGGTGTCGTGATATGAGTTCCACGGCACCAAGCTATCCTCCGGTTGTTTTTTGCTTTACGGTCAGTATTGCAGGAGCCAGCACAGGTAATGACACCAGTTTTCAGGAAGTATCCGGACTCACTTCGGAATTCACCACCTTCGAACTCAAAGAAGGAGGTGAAAACCGCTTTTCCTATCAACTGCCTGAGCGTGCAAAATACGGTAATTTGATACTGAAGCGAGGCATCATGTTATTGAATTCGCCGCTCGCAGTCTGGTTCGAAAGTACGTTTACTGCGGGTCTGAATGAGGCAATCACGCCACAGCAAATTACGGTTTCTCTGTTAGATGGTGCACAACAACCCTTACTCACCTGGAATTTCGTTGATGCATGGCCAGTCAAATGGAGCGTGGTCGATCTGAATGCAGAAAAAAATGAATTAGCCATTGAGACCATGGAATTAGCGTACTCGTATTTCACCAGAGTGGTTGGTTCTGGCAACAGTACCTGACCGGAAAAATGAACCGACACAAACTAAACAGGGAGGTAGCATGACCATAGAAATTCGTGAGCTGGTGATACGTGCGACAGTAACACCCAGTCAAGTCAAGCCTGCACTCTCGCCACAAATCATCGAAGAAATCAAGCAACAAATCATTCGGGAATGCAACGACAGGATTCTGGAAAATCTACAGTCTTCCCTACAGCGTTAATGAAGTGCCACACCAACTGACATATTGCTGACGCATGACATCTAGCCCGGTAAAACTGGTGGTAAACGCCTTTTCAGATTCTGCCTTCACGCAACAGGTGGGTACTTTCACCTTGCAGATTAATCCTGAATCCTACCGCCATCAACACACCACGCAATATACTAAAAACGATTCGACGGATACCGCTGGCGTCACGACCAAATTCTATGTGCAATCGCCGCAAGTGATCAGCTTTGATTTTTATCTCGATGCCACTGGCATTGTGCCCGGCGTCAGCAACGTCGCGAGTGCAGTCGCTGACTTTAAAAAAGTGGCGTATAACTACAACGGAACCATACATAGTCCGAACTATCTGCAAATAGTATGGGGAACTTCAAATGCGTTCAATTGCAGGCTGACCAGTCTGAACCTGGAATATAACCTCTTCAAGCCGGATGGCACACCTCTGCGCGCTAAATTATCGGTTGAATTTGAACAGTATCTGTCGCCGAATGAAATTACACAAGCCAGCGGAAAACAGTCTCCCGACATGACGCATGCCAGAACCGTTGAAGCTGGCGACACCTTACCGGTCATGTGCTACCAGATTTATGGCGACAGTAAATACTATACTTGGATCGCCCGCTTCAACAAACTCAACCATTTCCGCTCTCTCAAGCCGGGAACCACGATTTACTTCCCTCCTCTGGAAACACAAATATGACAGCCCTTTCCCCTCTTTCGGGCAAAACTGATCTGGTTTCATTTTCGATCATGATCAATGGTGCCCCCATGCCAGACACCTATCAGGTATGGCAGGTGCGGGTTCAAAAACAGGTTAACCGGATCAGCAATGCCAAAATTACGCTATATGACGGCAACCCTTCGAGCGAAGCTTTTGCGATCAGTTCTTCCAGTTCCTTTTTACCCGGAGTCACGATAGAAATTCTGGCAGGCTATGAAAGTGTAGAAAATACGATTTTCAAGGGGATTGTGACCAGACAAGGAGTGAAGGTCAAAAGCGATGGCAAATCTTATCTGACCGTTACCTGCTATGACAAAGCTCTGGCTATGACACTGGGCCGTAAAAGCGCGTATGTCGGAAAATCCGACAGCGATGCCTTCAGTACCATCATCAGTGCTGCCGGGCTTACTCCGAATGTGACAGCCACCACCACGGTACAAGATGAAATCGTGCGCTACTATGCCACCGACTGGGATTTTCTGGTGGCGCGCGCCGAGATCAATGGACAGATCGTGTTGGTTGATAATGCGGTAGTGACTGTACAACCTCCTCAAGTCGATGCAGAGCCAGTCTTGCTGATTGAGTATGGCGATGCCTTACTGGAAATCAATGCAGAAATGGATGCAAGTGTGCAATTGCCGACGGTACAAAGCAGTGCGTGGGACATGGCAAATCAAGCAGTGGTCAGTGGCACTTCTAGCGAACCTGCCGTGAATTCTCAAGGGAATATCAGCGGACAGCAGTTATCGCAGGTACTCAATATCGGCGCATTCAATTTACAGCTTTCTACCACCCTTCCCAGCAGCGAACTACAGAGTTGGGCGAATGCCCAATTACTCAAATCGCGCCTTGCAAAAATTCGCGGCACAGTGTCTTTTCGCGGCAACGCTTCGCCCAAACCGGGTCAGACAATTCAATTGGAAGGCTGCGGAACGCGCTTTAATGGCAATGCTTTCATGTCCAGCGTGGTACATACGATTGAGAGTGGAAACTGGATCACGGAAGTCGGCATGGGACTGTCGCCCAACTGGTTTGTCAATGAAATGGCCGACATCGAGGCACCGCCTGCGTCGGGCGTGATTCCCGGTGTCGGAGGCTTGATCGTCGGCACAGTCAAACAAATTGATCAAGACCCAGAAGGACAAAACCGCGTGCTGGTAGTCGCACCGCTGATTAATCCGGCTGGCGACGGCATCTGGGCGCGACTTGCGAGTAACTATGCGACTAACAAAGCGGGTATTTTTTTCATGCCAGAAATCGGCGACGAAGTCGTGCTCGGTTTTTTAAATGAAGATCCCAGTTTTCCGATTATTCTTGGCAGTTTGTATAGCAGCAAAAACGTGCCACCGTTTACACCGGACGCAGCCAATACCAATAAAGCCGTTGTCACCAAGGGCCAGCTTAAAATCACCATGGATGATGAGAAAAAAATCACTGTGATTAGTACGCCCGGTGGTCAGATCATTACCTTGAGTGACGATGCAAAATCGATCACCATTGAAGATTCCAACAAAAATACGATAACACTCTCCGACAGCGGCATTACGCTCAATAGCCCTAAGGATATTAATTTGTCCGCTAACGGCAATGTCAATATCAGTGCAAAGGGAGCAATGACGCTCAAGGCCAGCACTAACATGACCAGTTCTGCCGCCAACATCAGCACCAGTGCATCTGCCTCGCTGTCTTTATCAGGCGATGCCAGTGCCAAACTGAACTCCAGCGGTGTGCTCACCATCAAGGGTGCGATGGTGCTGATCAATTAAACGCTGCTGATGAAATCAACTTCAGGTTAAAGAAAGACTACTTATGCCGATGGCTGCCACACTTACTTCCATGCATGTCTGCCCGATGGTTACCGGCATCGTGCCTCACGTCGGCGGACCGCTCATCGGTCCCGGTATCGAGACTGTACTGATCGGTATGTTGCCTGCTGCGGTGCTGGGGGATTCGCTGGTCTGCGTTGGGCCACCGGATACTGTCATCAAGGGTTCAGCCACCGTCATGATCGGTGGCAAACCTGCCGCGCGCATGGGCGATACCACGGCTCACGGGGGTAACATTATTATAGGCAACCCCACCGTGATGATAGGAGGCTGAAGATGCGGCAACCTGTTGCACTTGTTGTGTCTGATAAATCAGAAGTCAGCGACGATATCAGCAGTTATCACACAGACCGCGAAAGCGATCAAATGATCGCTGCGATTCGTAACAGAAAACGTTATCAGGCAACACCTGTTGCAGCTGTTGAGAGTAGCGATTTTCTCGGCAGTGGCTGGAGCTTTCCACCGACGTTTGATATCAGTAGCGGCAGTATCACCATGGCGCAAGGTGAAGAGGATATACGGCAAAGCCTGACCGTGCTGTTTTCCACGATGCTACGCGAACGCATTATGCTGCCGGATTTTGGCTGTAAGTTAAATACCTTCATCTTCTCGACCATTAACTCCACATTGTCGAGCCAAATTGAGGACGCTTTATCCTGGTCAATACTTTACTATGAGCCTCGTATTACTGATGTCAACATCGTTGTCACAGTCGCCAATCTGCCCGAAGGTATCTTAAATATCTCGCTCAGCTACCTGATACAACAAACTAATATCCGCAGCAATATGGTGTTTCCATTCTATCTGAACGGCGAAGGGACTAATGTCCGTAAAATCCTAGGGCCGGTATCATGAGCATCAAAAAAGATCGCGGTATTACACAAGTTGAACGTTTTCCAGCCGCGCTGGCACCGCGTAGTGCCGTGTTGGATGAACGTCCATTTACGGTATTGCTGGCGATGGCACCACACTACGCGAAAATGCTCAATTTTTATGATACGACGGGCAATTTGGCGGGTGACTGGCAGGCTTTTTTTGATAGTGACCACACGTTCGTGCTAGCTGAAATTTGTGCCTGGACTCCGCTGCAAGACCTTGATCTAGCGATGTTGGCTCAGTCGCCAGCGCAATTGTCGACTCACACCGTGTCAGAGCAGCAGCACATACTCAATCATTCCGATTGGCAACTGCTACAGGAAATTTTCAACATAGTGGTCATGATTGACCGATGGCAGCATCGCGTAAGCACACAAAAATTAGCTGCATTGAAACCGATTCCAGTTCCTTTTCTGGAGATGATGCAGAAAATTATTTCCCGCGATCTGAAAGCCGAACTGCATCTTATCACCCGTCATCCTGCCCACTGGAAAGCCTGGAACAACTTACTCGGGTCTACCAATCCTATTACCAGACTGGCACTGATGTGGGGACTAAGTGCCCCCACAGATCCGATTCAAGAGATAGGAGAAATATCCGGCATTGGTATCCGCAGCCATGGCCGCAATGCTGACAGAGTTGTTCCAGACTTATCGCGCATCAAGCTGATTCTGCTGGAAGCCTGCCGGGACTTAAAAGCACTCGCCAAGGAATATTTATTGCTGGAACTGAAGCAGCATGATCATCTGCCGCAGGGCGCCATGTATATGGCATTCCTGAAGTTGTTCCGGCTGGTGCAACTGGATATGAACACATTCAGCGAACGCCATCTGGAATACTATTACAAGACCGTTTTACGCTTGCAGCCAATGGACGGGGAACCTGATGTTGCCGTGGTGGTCGTACAGCTAGCCTCCACCAGCTCACAGTACCAACTGGAGCAAGGAGTGCAAATGACGGCAGGCAGCGATCCTCTGGGTAATAAAATCCTGTTTTCCAACATCAAGCCAGTGTCAATCAGCCAGACTAACATTCAATCCCTGTGCGCACTATACATGGGGGAAACAGATGACACCAGCACTGGGCAGCCGATCGACTATATCTATGCTGCACCCGTCGCGGATTCCAGAAATGGGCTGGGTGCGCCACTGGAGGAACCAGATCGGGGCTGGTCCACATTTGGCCCCGCCAATGCGAGCACCCCCGCAGATAATACCGCCCTGAATGCCGAACTGGGGCTGCTCATTGCATCGTCGGTGCTGTTGCTGCAAGAGGGTACACGCAAGGTAACATTGTCACTGTCATTTACCGATACAGACTTGGCGCAGACTCAGACAAACACTTACATTGCTGCTTATGCCGCCGCTTATCCGCGCCTGTCTGCGGCCTTGCCAGACTCTGCGGCATCCATATTGAGCAATGCGTTTTTGCTGTCTGTGAGCACGAAGGCGGGCTGGGTGCCGGTTCCTGATTTTTGTCTGGACACGTTCTCCGATGACAGCACGCCATTTTGCTGGCATCTGACGTTTACTCTGGCTAATGATGCACCAGCACTGATCCCGAATGCATCCCTGTATCCGGCCATTGCCAGTGATCGACCCATGTTGAAATTACTGCTCAATCCCAGGGCACTGGTTTATCCCTACAGCTATTTTCAGTCACTCACTCTCTCCAACGTAGTAGTCAATGTTAGCGTCAGCGGTTTGCAAACCATGACCATAGAAACGTTGGCCGGACCAATTGCAACTGGCAAACCATTCGGACCATTCGGTGCCGTTCCGGTCACTGGTGCAAGTTTTGAAGTGGTGGCAGAGGAACTGCTTTTAAAGAAAACAGAGAATGTCACGCTGACACTGGAATGGTTATCCCTACCCGCGACCGGGTTTAAAAAATATTATGCCGATTACGCGCCCTACCCGTTTGACAATCAAATTTTCACGGTGAATCTGTATGTCGCTGCCAATGGAAGCTGGATACCGCAATCCAACAATGTACCGCGCACAAGCAGCACAATAACGAGAACCGACAGCCAGTCCGGCTATACATTGTTTGCAGAAAACGGGGCTGGGCTGGCATCAGAAACGGCGTTTATTTTCGATACCTTCGTTTCACGTTCAACGTCAACCCAAGCCTCCGGCAACATGCAAGACAGTGCTGCATCTCTCGCCTCAAATAGTGCCACGCAAGCCTTGCATGGTACGCTATCGGTAGAATTGGTTACGCCGCCATATGCCTTTGGAAATTCCCTTTATTCCACTTTGTTTGCCGAGTGGGCTGTCAAAAGTGTGGTATTCATTGAAGCCTTGCTGACAAAACCGGCCACTCCCTCCACTGTTACGTCAACGTCAACTTCAACTTCAGCACAACAGACAGCAAACATCGCCGCACAGGAAGAAGGAAGCGCGCCTAACCCGCCATTTTCGCCAACCATCAACAGTATTTCCCTCGACTATTCTGCCAGCGAAACCATTCCTCTGATCGCCCTCAACGAGGCTAGCGACACGCTTGTTGTACCAGCTGCATGCCAGTTTTATCAACTCTATCCCTTTGGCTACGCGCTGCCTCAACAAATACCGCCAACACTGTTTCCATTGATGCCAGCCCGTGGTCAATTATTGATCGGTCTCGCCAACCTGAACCCGCCACAATCGCTGAATCTGTATTTTGAATTTCGCGAAAAAAATGCTACTCAGTTCAGCTTGCTATCGGCCAACGCTGCCGCAGCACAGGCCAGCCAAACCAACCCGGCTGCGGGCGACAACACTAATACTTCCAGTGTCACAGCACCCATCGAATGGCGTTATCTGTCGAATAACCAATGGAAAGAATTTCCCAGCAACTCTCTGATTTCCAACACCAATAATTTTACGAATTCAGGCATGGTGGAAATTCAGATACCCGCCGATATGAATGCAGGTAACAGCATGATGGAGACGATTTCCAGTCAAGATGAAACCGATATATTCTGGCTTACCGCCTATACCTCGGGCGACGCCGATCCGGCACAATACAACACCACCGTCGCCATCTGGCCGCAAGCCGTTGAAGTCAGCCGGGTCAATCCGACCACCACAGAAATATTACCCTTACCGGCCAACACCATTATTGCTCTGTCGCAGCCCGTGGCTGAAGTAAAAAGCTTATATCAGCCCTATCCATCCAAAGGCGGTCGTGCCAGGGAAAATCTGTTCCGGTTTCAAGCCAGAGTGGCCGAACGCTTAAAACACAAGCAAAGAGCTATTCAGCCTAGCGATTTCGAATTATTAGTATTAGAAGCATTTCCCGCTGTCTGGCAAGTCAAGTGCATCACCGTTAACAACAGTAAGATGTATGCCAATGGCACAAAATCTCTGGTTCTTCCAGGTGACATCGTACTGGCACTATCACCACCGATCCAGGCAGTGCCGCAACTCAGTCGACCCATTCCTGTGGAAACACTGGAGTTGGTCGCCAGACATGTACAAGCATTAGCCTCTCCGTTTATACGCAAAATCACGGTACGCAACCTCAGTTACGATACCCTGACTGTGTGTGTCAACGTGATTTTCAAAAATGATAAAAAAACCAGCGTGTACCAAAGCGAACTCAACCAGTTCATTTGTGATTATTTGTCGCCATGGAAAAAAGAATTGCAGGCACATTTGAATATCGGTGCTGGCTCGGTACTGGTGGCTGATCTGGCGCGCTTAATACGCGAGCAAGTGTATGTACAACAAATCGGTCCGCTGGTCATCACTCAAGCCTGGCACACTGAAGACGGATATGGCATCAATACGATCGATGAATCTGGTACCGTGCTCTCGACCAGCCCCTGGTCAGTGCTCGTGCCGGTCGCCCAACACCGCATTCTGGCACTGACTGATGCTCAACTGGAGCCTGATGTTGGTGTAGGCAGTCTGGTTATTGGCGGCGATTTCATTCTCGCCGCTAATACTGGCAACCATACTCAACCGGAGCAGGCACATGCGCATGGAGTACAGCAAAAAACGTATACCTTGCTGATACCAAAACACGGAAAAACACACCATGATTAAAAGCAGAGATCAGTTGAAGCAGCTTTTTTCGAATGGAAGCATGCCCAATGGCGAGAGTTTTGCCAATCTGATAGACAGTATGGGGCAGGAAGTCGAACTTTCTACTATCGGAATGCAATTGACCCAATTGCAGGCAGCCCAGACCAGCAGCCAGCAAGCTTTACAGGACTTGAAAAACCAGGTTCAACAATTAAGCCCCCCTCCAGCTCCCGCCCCTAGCACAGTCGCGCTCGATAGTCCAGAGTGGGTCGCTGCGGGTGGACGCTTTGGCCGCTTTGATGCCAGCAAACCTATTCCATCGGGAAGCTCTCTGGCAACGTTGAGCGTGGCTGCTGATGGAGATTGGCATCCGCTGCTCAACATTGACAGTAGTTGTGTAGCCTTTGAAGTCGTCGCCAGTGTGATGGGTAATGGCAAAAGCCAGGCCATTACTCATGGCATTGTGGTCAGTACCGCCTTTGGTCATGGTTTGTGCTCCATCCGCCAAACCCGTGCCTACAACGGCTGGTCATTCTGGAACAGAATCAGTTTTCGCTGGAAAGCACAGCAATTACAAGTCAAAACCCATTCAAAATATCGACTCACGAATGGTAGCTGCCCCTTCATACAATATGCAATTACCCGCTTATGGTAACCAACAGCAAACAGCGATTACAAAAAATCGAGCAATCCTATCAAGAAGTACGAACAAATTCAGATGCCTCTGAGCAAACCAGCTCCGATAGCGTCGAGTTCTCGCTGCTGTTGCAACTGGGTTTGGATTTTTGTCAGAAGTGGGGCGTTCAATTCTGGACCGATTTCAATGAACATGATCCCGGCGTCACGATACTGGAGCAGTTATGCTATGCGATAACGGATTTGAATTATCGGGCGAATTTTTCAGTCGCTGATATTCTGGCCGAACAACCACAAGAATCACTCCCGGGACGTACCAGTTTTTTTACCGGCAATCTTGTCCTGACTGGCACGAGCTTAACGATTGATGACTATCGCAAATATCTTTACGACGCCATCACAGCCGACGGTCGATCCAACTTCAAAAACGTCTGGCTGCTTCCGGCTGCCCACGGCGGTATTGAAGGCTTGTACGATATTTTCATTGAAACCTTCGATCCCACACCCGGGCAGAATACCGAGCTGTGCCAGCGTATTAAAACCCTGTATCAGGAAAGTCGTAATTTAACCGAAGACGTGGAGTCGGTGACAGTCATGCAGCAATTTCCGATACTGGTAGCAGCGGTAGTTGACATTGATATTCACGCTGAACCAGATCAGGTGCTGGCGCAAATTTTATTTGAGATTCAAAATTTTCTGGTACCGTTTGTTAATATTCTGTCGCCGGATAAATTACTCCAGGACGGGATTCCTCCTGAGCAAATCTACGAAGGCCCATTACTGAGGCGCGGCGTGATTGCCAGCGACCAGTTCACCGCGCTGCCAACATCGGTGACGGTCACCGCGATTAACAATATTATCCTCGCAGTCAATGGTGTGGTTTCCGTCAGTAATCTGACTGTCAACGGCCTGTCCAGCGGCACCATCACCATCCCACCGGCCACATCCGGGCAAGCTCAGATACCGAGCGTCCCACGTCTTGCACCATCACTATTTCATTATCAGGGCAGTTATCCAATTCAAATTGCACGCCATGGCAAAACCTTACTGGTCGACACAACACAGGTATCAGCACTGATTGCAGCGCAATTATCCCAGTTCGAACTAAACCAAACCCACGCCGTGCACACTGCCAGCGATAGTGATTACACGCAATTACCTCAGGGAACCAGTCGGGATATCGCCGCTTATTTTTCTATTCAACGTCAGTTCCCCAAAACTTACGGGATCGGGGAAGATGGCCCACAGTTATTGCATAGCGTTGGTACTGAGAGTGCGCAATCTAACACCACAAGGCTGGCAAAAGCTAAACAATTGAAGGCATACTTACTTTTTTTCGAGCAATTATTAAGCAATAGCCTGGCGCAGTTAGCCAATGCTGCCCGTCTCTTCTCGCTTGATGAAACACTTGACCGCAGCTATTTTTGGCAATCTCTGGTCGATGCAGAGATTGGCCCTCCAGATATCGTTCAGCAACAATTGCTGGTGTCAGCACCTGAGGCAACAGCCCAGAGCTATCGTTACAGTACGCAAGTCAGCACACCTGGCAAGGAATTACTGTTGCGCAGCCCCTGGTTTAATACAGAAGCCGAAGTGAACGCCAACCGCACCACCATGCTCATGCTTGGCTGCCAACCCTCAGCTTATCAAATACAGGAACTGCCAAATCGTGAACTCCTGATTTGCCTGACCGACCACAAGCACACCAAACTCGGCTTCGGCACACAACGTTACGGAACATCCGCCGAAGCTGAACTTGCCATTGCAAGATTAGTCGAGTTAATGTGCGAAATGACGCATCATCCTGTACTTCAAAGCGTCTGCATAATGACTATTCAAAAGCAGATAACCCTACCAGCTTTGACATCCGCTTTAACGTCAGCCGGGTACCAGGACGATGCTGCCACTATCGCCTTTTACCTGAAAAACCTCAATGCACTGGTACAACGTTACGATCCTTTTTTACACCGGCGCAACCGTTTTCTGAACAATCTGCTGGCACGTTTTGATCAATCGTTTGATGATGCCTTATTGGAGGCCGCAGACCCACGCCCTGGCTACATGAAAGACCGTTTTCGCCATGATCTGATTCAATGGAAAAATGCTTATCTCAAACGTTACGCACCTGCCACAATCTCCGCAACGACCAGCTCGCTGGCTCTGGGCGGCGCGCGTGGCAAGGGTCTCAATTCCGCATACGCAAATAGCCAGGTTGCTGGTAGCAGCTCCGGTTTGGAGCAGCGTCTGAAATACCTGCTGGGTCTGGGCGGTGTCCCAGGTAGCGACGAGAACCAGGTAGGAAATCACTGCGATTACCATTACTCTGAAGAGACAAATCAGGCAAATGCCAACAGCGGAAAGCATCACCACATGCCTGTCTTCACCGGCTCCGGCTTACCCCGCTTCCTGTTCCAATCACCACACCCGACCATACTACGCTCTCTGTTGGTTCATGGAAAAGATGTGTGCAATTACAGCATCGCGCCACACGGTGAGCAACACCATGTCATGTTTCGTTGGCCAGACGAACTACAAGCGCAAGTTGTACATATCGCTGAAAGCGAGGCCGCAGCACAGACTGCCATTCAAATAATGGCGTGCTACTTTCTGGAGTATGCAGCCAGCAACAAAAATTACTATCTGGATGAAAGCGTGGTAGTGGTCGATCATATTTTGTTACGTCCAACAGGTGGCCGTGCTAGCGCACAGCTCAAGCCCACTCCCACGGCGACAGATGCGTTTTATTCATTCCGTATCAGCCTGATGTTTCCTGATTGGCCGATACGTTTTCAGGACGCCGCGTTCCGTGAACTGGCGCACAGCACCACCGTGGAAAATTGTCCTGCGCATGTACAGGCAAACAGTTACTGGCTCAATGCGGTAAAAATGAGTGAATTCCGTGCGCTGTACGCTGACTGGCTGGCATTGCAATCAATTCAAACGCAACTCCAGATGAATATGGCATCCCAGTCATTGTTGAATGCAGCCAGTGCCAGGCTGGTCAATTTCATCCTTCAACTCGATGCCACAGCCATCGACAGCGTTGATACGAACAACGGCTAAATGGTATGTCTGCTGCCATCTATCGCCTCACATTCGATCTGAAGTTGACATCGACTGATGCTGCCCATGCCGTGCAGCGGCGCATCAGCAAATTTGCATCACACCACTTGCGCGCTGTACTGGTGGAAGGAATGGAGCGATTCGATCGCGCTGACCGGGTATTTCAGTTCGATCAAGTCGTGCTTGATCTGGGACAAGTGGAAGAAGCAGAACTGGAATCACAATTGCGTCTGCGCCTGAAGTCGGCTCTGTCAGATTTTTTTCGTAGCAAACTGCCGACAACGATATCTCTCCAGGAAATAGCATCAGCCGATGCAGACAACGCCCTGTCAGTCCGACAAAATCAGCAGCAAAGTCAGTTAGAAGCATTTCTCCTGGGACATACAAAAAACGATGATGCCCCCGTCTATCCTGATGGGCTCATCCAGCACGCCCTCAACAACTGGCCGACTGTATTGGTGCGGCAAATTCAGGTACTGGGACAAAAGCAGGCGGTACGAAAACGCTTGGCGCAACTCAAGCACAGCCAGGTCGTCGCTATAGTACGATTGCTGGCCGGAAATGAAGCTGCGCTGGTGATCGACTATGCCCGCGACGTACAAACAGCACATGCAAAGACACCGATCGTGGCGCTGTCTCACAGAGAATTCGCCAGCGAATTATGGGAATTTATTTTCACTTTCCTGTTGCTGGATCGCGGTTCGTATTTCAACGCTAAATCACTCACCGAATCGACCTTGCGGCAAATAGCACAACGCCATCAAGTCAGCTACAAACACTTGCTGACGGGACTCATCAGCTGTGTGCAGACGCTCAACTTACCAGCGTCTAATCACTATGCCTTGCCGCAGGTATTACTGGAATTACACAGCGAACTGGAGCCCGCCGATTTCTCGATTGAACATCGATCACCTGCCACATTGCACGAATTGGTGGCCCGGCACGCTGACATCAACAGATTCGGTGCCGGAATCATCCGTGGGTATAACGATACCTCCCTGACACACTATTACATGGACTGTATTGCCCGCTTTCTTGAACATGGAAACCTGCCATGGGTACTGCAACAACCAGCCCGGATGCCCATCACTGAAATACTGGCACTGGCAATACAGGCTGATCCCGATGGACTGGCATCACTATTGCGTCTGTACGGGAAAAAAAAGCCAGCGCGGATACGCTTATGCAACCAGTTATCCGATCCGCAGATAGAAAGTCTGATTGAGTTGCTAGTGCCGCAACAAGCGAGCTGGATACGGCGCACATTGCATAAAATTCGCCAGATACATCAAAAAAAACGCCTGGTACAAGAAAGCTCTGTACGCTTCGCCAAAATTTTGTGGGAATTCGTGTTTCACTGCCTGCTGGTTGATCATGGCTCTTATTTCAATACCCGCAGCTTTGTTAAAAGCCTGTTACGACAAATGGCCACACGCTACCGCCTCAGTTATCAAACACTCTTGCTGGAAGTCTTCGCACATGCCCTGACAGACAGGCGGTTATTACTACAACAAGACAGTTTGCCGGGCATTCTGTTTTCCCTGAAGCAGGAACTCATCACTGAATCAGAAGCCGTCAGCGATGCCAGCATACGCGACTCCCTGCCGGGTGCTGGCCAACAGATAAGAAATGCTATGTTGGAATTTCTGTCTTCCGAACAGTTACTGGAGCGCGGTTCGCATTTTAATAGTCGCTCGTATATTGATAGTTTATTGCATCAATTAGCGGCGCGACACGGCGTTTCCCGGCAAGATTTACTCGCCTATTTGCGAACGCATTTACTCCTGCAAGGGAGTAGTCATCAACACGGCACGACATCAACCAATACGCTCTCGGATATCCTGGCAAGGATTGATGATGAAGCCCGCTCTGACCATGCATCGCTGACAGGTGGCAGAATATCGGCCGAATCGGCATCAGATATCGCGGTTGCTATCGCGCTGCATTTTCTTCAAACCGGCAACATACCAAAAAGGACAGATGCCTGGCCGGAATCCGGTTCGGAAGGTCAATTACGGATGGACATGGTATTAACACAACCGGAACGTTTGCTTGCAGCTTTAAAAACCGCTGACAGTGATGTCATGATTGCCCGGATTTTGCAGTATTTCTCAAGCAAACAGCTCTCACAGCTGCTGCGGATACTCGCACCAGCCTATGCCGGTTTCATCGAAACCTATCTCTTGACCGGCATCGTACTGGAAGCCGATCCACAACTGACTCCCAGTCAACGAGCACAGGTAAGTAAGCTGCAATGGCATGCGGTACTTCAGTTTCTATCAAACCAACGCACGAATGTGTTTTCCCTGAATCAGTTTTTGGCTGACATCACCAAAACAATGATAAAAAAACTCGGCTTGCAAGACTACCATCGCTCAGTAACGCTCATAGCGCGCCAGCGCGCCAGCCATGAAGCACGCTTCCAGCCGTTGGTCGATTTATTGGACAATGTCCAAGTACAAAGCACATCGCAACCCAACGCAGATGCAGCAACAGTGGTATTGGAAGATAGCATCCATGCCTCACCATCTACCAATACAAAAAAACCACCATCACCAGTCGATGCACGCTACAACACAGCACCGACCTGGCCACACAAGATTACAGAAGGAGCACTCATGAATGATCACGCAATGGGAATATATATTCAAAATGGTGGTCAGGTGATTCTCTGGCCATATCTGGAACGCTATTTCCAAATGCTGGGCTTGCTCAATGGAAAACAATTTGCCAGCTTTGCCAATCAGTGCAGAGCCGTCCATTTATTGCAATATCTATGCACCGGCTCTATTGATGCACCAGAACATGATGTGCCCCTGAATAAAATTCTCTGCGGTATTGAGCTTGATACGGCACTGGAGGTAGCGGGTCCGGCGAGCACACAAGAGCAAGAGATATCACAGCAATTACTCTATACCGTGACCCAGCATTGGGAAAAACTAAAAAACACCTCGATTACCGGTTTGCGTGAAACGTTTTTGATACGCAATGCCAATCTGGTGAAAAAACCGGAAAACTGGTCCCTCATCGTCGAACATAAAAGCTTCGACGTACTGATGGGAAGTTTGCCTTTCAGCATCGCCATGCTACGTCTTCCCTGGATGGACGGCATGCTGATGGTAGACTGGAAATGATGCCGCATGCGGTCAATGCCGCCACACTTGAGCGTGAACTTGCCTGGTGCGCAGAACTGATAGACGCTGCAATCAAACTGTATTTCGGGCAAGAGTGCACCTATGCCGATGTCTGCGATATTGCTGCACCATCACTGGAAGGCGACAGCTCAGCTTATGCCTCCCTCATACAGCATCATCAAATGAATGCGAATGAGAGGCTGGTACTCATTCTGGCTCTGGCACCACATTTACGACCGCAATTGCTGGATCCTTTTCTGATGAAAAACATCTTGTACGATCGTGGCTTTACTGAGTTTGGTGGCATCGTTGGCACGGCTCACGCCGGATTTTTTCCTACAGTAGAAAGTGCCGCCTTCATCCTGGCAGGAGCCAACCTGGAACGACGACTGGTACTTGCCTCCCTATTTGACCCTGAGCATTTTTTTCGTCGGCAGCGCATGCTTGACATTGAACCCCACCGTGAAAGCAGTAACGGCGCGGACAGCATATTTTCTACTCCATTGACGATACACCGTGAGCAGTTGACGCGCATCACGACAGGAGAAGCATCCCACCCGGGCTTTTCCAATCACTTTCCCGCACAGCGTCTGCAAACATCTTTGGCATGGGAAGACCTGATACTACCCCGTACCACGATGCACGATGTCGAGGAAATCCGGGCCTGGATCGTGCACGGTGAAACACTGATGCATGAGTGGAAATTAAAAAAATATATCAAACCCGGTTTCCGTAGTTTGTTCTACGGCCCACCCGGTACTGGAAAGACGCTGACGGCCAGCCTACTAGGCAACGTCTGTCAACTCCCCGTATATAGGATTGATTTGTCCCTGATCGTATCCAAATATATTGGTGAAACAGAAAAGAATCTCGGCAGCGTGTTTGATCAGGCAGCAAACAAAAACTGGATACTCTTTTTCGATGAGGCCGATGCTTTGTTTGGAAAGCGCACCCAAACCTCCAGCTCTAATGACCGCTACGCCAATCAGGAAGTCGCCTATCTGTTGCAACGAATAGAAGATTTTCCGGGTGTCGTGTTATTAGCGACTAACTTGAAAAGTAATATCGATGATGCCTTCGCACGTCGCTTCCAATCCATGATTTATTTCCCCATGCCCAGCGCGGAAGAACGTCTGCGGTTATGGCGTAACGCTTTCACAGAACAAGTCAGGCTGGATGTCAATATCGACCTGGAACAAATTGCGGACCAATTTGAAATCAGCGGTGGTGCGATTCTCAACGTACTGCGCTATGCCTGCTTGATGGCATTACGCCGTGGATCTGACTCAATTAGCCAAGCAGAGCTGCTGCAAGGTATTCATCGCGAGATGCACAAAGAAGGTCGGATTGCATAAGCAATATTATATTCACAAAATATGTCATGGCTTGGGCAAAACCATACCGGGAGCGTTATGGCTTCTTATCGTAAACCCTATACAGGCTCGTATTGCCCTCATCACCCCAGAGTAGTCAAGGTACAACATGTTGCCTGTTGTGGAAACGGACATCATCTGCAAGTGATAAGTAATATTGCCCAAAGCACAGCAAACTTGTTTGGCCTTGCAGGCACAAGGTTGCGTCAGTCGATTTATACAAATGCGTTGCAAATATACTGATATTAGTAATGATAATTAATTGTTAATTTACTTATTATGTTACATTAAAGATATTTAAATGCATTTAAAGCAATAATATCAATGTCCCATGTTTTCGGTCATTGAACAGATTCAGCAATCCTGAGATGGGTTGCTGTAATGAAGCAACTGGCTGACTCGTTTTATGCTTAATGGTTTGCCAGCTACCGTTGTTACCCATCCGCCGTATCGACCTATAGAGGGCTCATTGCTATGACTGCAACAAATATACCATTTACCTTACTGACCGGCACAATCGTTGCCCCCGGAGGCAAATCCCCAGCAAATGGCATCACAGCAGTTTACAATCATCAACTTCAAACACTCAGCAGTACGACGCCGGGCACACCATGGGCCAGTTCCGCACCGCCACCGGTAGCGCCACTCGGTTTGTGCGGTAGCCTCGCCAACGGCCTGGCAATTTATGGCACAGCAAATGGCAATAACACAAGCGTTGTCGCTGCTCTGAGCACCATCGGTGTCACTGGCGGTATCTGGAACACCATGCCAGCTCTGCCTGGCGGCACCATGCTAGGTGGTATATCGGGTGATTTGCTCAACGGCCTGGTTGCATTCAGCGGGCAAAACATTTATACCCTGAACTTTAATACGTTGCCACTGGCGTGGGTGACGCTCGCTCCCCCCCCCTACAATGTCACCGCCATCGCAGGCGACCCGACCAATGGCATTCTGATTGCAGTAGATCCTAGCGATAATGGTTCAGGTGCGTCGGCGTTGTACTACGGAATGGGAACTTGCCAGTGTATCGTCTGGACTCCACTGACCGGTGCTGCGGGTAGTATCAGTACCTTACCGCTTGCCAGAGTTCACATTACCTCGTTGACAGGCAACAAGGGAAACGGCTTTGTGTATTACGGCGAAAACCAATTGGTCTCTCTGGCTGCACTCACCGTCAGCGCAGCAACCGCCTCGGCCGCAGCATCAGTCACCACAACACAATTGCAACTGTCCGCCCTGCCTTTTGCAGTGGTCGCCATCTCAGGCGATCCGGTCAATGGTCTGGCTGCGATTGGCACAGCTGGCAGCACGAACAGCAGCGGCAAGCTGATTGCCACTTGCCCGCCGATCAGCGCAACAGCGACGGCAAGTAACTGGACGGTTGTCACTTTACAAGACTTCTAGTCCTTTAGTCACTTATCAGGTAACAGCAATCCGCGTCGCAATTAATATCGAAAGTAAACCATGGACACCGCACTTAATTTCATTCTGACCGAACTCAATAGTTATTTCTCTGCGAGTTCCAGTGTGCAAGAGAGTGCGGTGGTTCTGTCTGGTCTCGCCAACCCGGACGGCTCTGTGCCTCTGGCGATCAATAATAAAATAGTGCTGACCTTAGTCAATATCGAAAAAGAAACTGCAATGGGTACTACAGGCTTTATACCGCGCATGGGTGCAGGTTTTGGTCGTAGTAATCCCACTCTTTATCTGAATGTATATGTGCTGGTGTCGGCATCGTTTACCAATTATTCGACAGGGCTCAGGCGATTAAACCAGTCGATCGGTTTTTTTCAATCCAAACCCAGTTTTACCGCGCAAAACAGCGTGGCATTTCCAGCCGGATTTGAACTGCTGACGATGGAACTAGTGTCTCTCAGCATGGCCGAATTAAGCACACTATGGGCTGTATTGGGTGCCAACTACCTGCCTTCTGCGGTATATAAGCTACGAATGGCGACAGTACAAAACGAATGGATTACCGAACCAGTGCCTGCAATTACCCAGGCGGCTTCTAACCTGGGAAGTTAACGCATGATCAGTGCCTACACACCTCTATTCAGCATTACGATTAACCACAGTTATTTTGCAGATAATCTGGGATACCCACTCAAACTCTCGCCTGACAACGCTTGCATGGATTTGCTGGCACGCTATCAACTGGCATTCCGGCCATTCCCCAAAGGAGGCGGTGCCACCATCTACTGCAACAACCTTGCCATATTACGCAGCTTTAATCTACTGGATGGTTTGAGCTTCGACCTCAGTTGTGACGATATTGCCCTCATTAACTACACTCAGATTGACACTACCCCCCTGAGCAAAGGTGGTACAGGTCCAAGCTTAAACGATAGCCTGTTTTACTGCGACAATCTGGGCAGCACCAGTACAACTGATACGCCTGATACGCTGAATACACTGAGCACGCCCGGTGCCATCAGCAGCATCACGAAAGCGGCTACTCCACCCACTGCTGAAAACAACTGCTTACAACCTGCTTTTGGATTATCTGCTCTGGAAACCCAGCCTAAGCAATTTTTATACGTATTCGACACTCCGCTCACATCAGCAAGGCTGACTGTCACCGACAATCTGTGCAATGCCATCGTATGGGCAGCAATCACGCCAGATCAGCCGGTTCCGTCTTACCTGATCAATCTCACAGGTTTACCGGATGGACGCTACCAGTTATATGCCGATGGGAATTTGCTGCTCAGTTTTTATGCACTGGACATTCCCAATGCCAGTCCATGGGGAAAAATCACCATCTACCTCGGCGGACCAGCTCAGGTGCCTTACCTAGCGAATAAAGGCAACACAAACTATACACTGAGCAGCACAGGTGATATCACATTGATCAATTATCAAATGAAGTTGGAACATCGCCAAACCATTTGGCGGTATAAAATTTTTAGCAGCCAGAATAACTATGGTAGCAACTGGCAAGTCAGTGCCAGCACGACAAAAAATGCGTCTGCTAATCAGGAATTCAATACGGGAAACAACAATTTCACATTCACCTACGCCGCTGGTACAACAGAACAACCCTGGGTATATCAATCGGCAGTAGTTGATGCTGCGGGCTTGAACGGAGAATTGCTCAACCTCTTACAAACACCCAAAGGCATGAGCTTTGTTTTGGAGCCGATCGCCGCCACTCATGCGAATGGCGCACACATCCAGACCACCGCCAGTAGTGTCAATTTACCGTATGCACAAGGCAACTTGCTGGTACTTCCTGATAACGACAATACAACGATCAATTATTCGGATATTTATGTCTATTTATGATGTCAACTAAATCTTATCAATATACGAAATCACGATCGGTGCAATCATCCGCTGCCACGACCGATAAACCTGGTACGCAGCACCCCTTATCTCAGGCAATACAGCGAAGTCCACACCTGATGAAGCAGAGGGAATTGGATAAGTTGGTGAACGCTGTGCATGTAACTGCCGGCAAAAATAACCAGCATAAACCTCAAACCAATTCCCATCAAAATGCCGCACACAAAGAAATGTTAATCCTAAACAGCCAGATAGCACTGGAAGAGGAACGGCGTAAAAAGAAACGGTTTTAGCACCACATCGTCCAAACACGGGAGTTGTTATGAAAAAATATAAGCCAGCGCAAATAAAAACCATGCAGCGACAGGCTGATCCGATACGCTCTGGCATCAACCAACATCTCCCCGGAGCGCAGATCGAAGATAACCGACCACAAGCACTTGCACAACGCGAAATGCAAAGCGCGCTGGATCAGCGGCCTGCGGTCATGCAACAAAAAAAAATGCAGGTAGCTCTGCATCAGAATAAAACCTCGCCTGTTACTTCACCCGCCAATAAAGCAGGTTTACCAGCCGATCTGAAAGCTGGCATAGAAGCACTTTCTGGCATGAATATGAACCATGTCAAAGTTCATTACAATTCACCAAAACCAGCGCAGATCAATGCACTGGCGTATGCCCAGGGCAGCGATATTCATCTGGCTCCGGGTCAGGAAAAACACTTACCACATGAAGCCTGGCATGTCGTACAACAAGCCCGGGGACGGGTGAAACCGACCTTACAGATGGCTGGCGGAGTGCTGGTCAACGATAACAAAGGGCTGGAATCAGAGGCCGATCTGATGGGACAAAAAGCTGCTGCAAACAGCAGCTCACAACCTGCAAGCATATCCGCCCATATCACGTCGCCCGGAACTGTACCAGCACAAGCACGCGCACTCCCCCCCTCTCTGCGTCCACTGATTCAAGCCAGTCCCGGCAAAGGTACGGTACTCCAAGCGTTTCTTGGATTTGCTGGCGGTGGCTGGGCCGCCGTCGGCGTAGGGCTGCCTGGTGCACTGGATAATTTTCCCGGCGGGGTCAATAATGTAGGTAGTGGACAACAGGCTGGTGCTACGGGACGTACCATTGACCTTGCCTCCACAACTCCTTACGCAGCCCCCCAAAAATTGGGGGGCTTTAATTATTTCTCAAATCTTCTTACACCCAAAATCCTGAACCAACCCGGTGGCGCAAATAAACGCTATACCCACCTCCATGTCATTAACGGAAAAACTCATGGCCCTGGCACTCCCAACAATCTGACACTGGGTTCCACGGGTGACAACAACGCCCATCGTGCACAGGTCGAAGATCATGTTCGAACCGCCTTAGCCGCAGTCGACAGCGCGACAACGTATTCAGCTCAAATTGCGATGAATCCGCCCGATTTTGTCATCGGCGATGTTGCCTACTGGAACAATCCGGCCGCTGTCGTCGCAGGTTCTCAGGCTGCCCCGCCAGGATCAAACAAAATAGTGGCGGGCATGAAAAAACCGTACACCCATTCCGCCGATCCAGCCTCCGCAGGAAAGATTGGTCGCTGGATTCACTATCAGGTTGACCCCGTCTATGTCGGCGGTGCTATTTCACCTACCATCGGCGTCAACATGGCAAAAACGTTCAAGACTCTTCATGATGACGAGGCTGATGATTTGCGCCAAAGAGTACGCCTCAAAAACGGTCCGAAGACATACCCGATTGCTACCAGCACAGCTGCTCAACTGGCCGCGGCGGCCATTGCTACAGGACCCGCTCTTGCTGCCGCACCGGGAGCGACGCTGGCGGCTGCCTGTCTGGCAGCGACAGGTGTACTCACGCCCGTGATACCGCTCAATAGCAATGCCGCTTATGCACAATACAAAAAGAATATGGCAGATCACGTTACTAACCTGAATAGTTTTGCTGCCTGGGTACCGCAAGCATTTCCTCAAACTTTACGCTGCGATGCTGACCTTTACCGCCCTACTTTTGCAACACCCAATATCTGGTCAACCCGCGCCGAAGCACAAGAACTGATTCCTGTAAATCGCAACTAGACCCTGATCCAAGCTCCAACCTCAGCTCTGACGACCAAACAAATTCGCAACAATATTTGCCCATAATCCGAACCCCGAAAGCACACCGTATGAATTCTCTATCAGCTAATCGTCTCGATACCGAAGCCTGGCTTTCTGAAGCCGATCTCTGGCGTAGGGTCGCTCACTATTACGGACAACCGGGAGTCAATGTCTGGAAAGAACAAATTCCATTTCAAATCACCAGCAACCCCTGCATTGCCGCTGCTTACGCAGACACCCTGATTGCCTATCTTGAAGATTGGGTACGCGAACACGGTGCTCTTACAGGCAAAGTGAATATTGTGGAATTGGGAGCCGGACACGGTCTGTTTTCCACAGCGATGCTGCGTGCCCTGGCAGAACGCAGCGCGTCGCTGGGTGCGTTACCTGCAACGCTGCATTACTGGGTGACGGATCGCTCCCCCAATCATCTGGAAAGCTGGCGTCAGAATCCTGAATTAGTCGAATTCCAACAATCTGGCATGTGTGGATTTTGCTGTTTCGACGCGCTGGAAAATGCCACATTGCCCGATGGATGGCAGCAACCAACCCAGGAAAAAGCTACCCCCTGGATTTTCATCGCCAACTACGTATTTGATACATTGCCCCACGACGCTTTTTTGTTTGGTGACAACGAGACAAAACGGGGCGTAGTCACGGTAGAACAATATACGCCCGCCCCAACCCTGAATCCCGATACCTACCAGATATCACTAGCATTCCGGTCATATCAACTGACAAGCTTGACACCGTTACTGGCGGCAGCCGTGCAAGGCTATCAAGCTCTGCAACCAACAGGCTGCCTGCTCATCCCTACCGGTGCGCTGCAATGTATTGAGCAACTGCGTCAGCTTTCCGGCGACAACATGCTTTTGTTATGTGCAGACAAAGGCTGGTCGCGCCTGGAAACAGCCATGCAGGTGCAGATAGAAAATGCCATTCACTTTTCTAATGCCTCAATGACAGTCAACCTGCATGCGATCAGCGAACACGTCACCCGGGCGGGCGGTATCGCTTTCAGCCAGACTACCCAGCAAGAATCATTGAGTACCGCAGCCTGGGTCTTCGGCATGCCGGGTAACAAACTGATTGCCACGCGCACCACCTTTGCCAACCAGTTAGATAAACGCAGCCCCGGCGATCTGTACGGACTGGCAGCCACGCTGCTGACTCATCGCTTTAACCTCGGTCTGGCTGAGATTGTGTCTCTGCTGAAATTAATGAACTGGGACCCCGCCATCTTTGATGGCTGTTTTGATGCCATTCTCGCCAGTCTTTCCCACGCACCACTACCTGCTGTGGCCGATCTCCGCGCTGCACTTCCGACTCTTGCAGCACAACGCTACCGCAGCACCCACATGCCTGACACGCTGTTCAACATCGCCCACTTACAACAATGTCTTGGTCTATGGTCTGATGCAGCACAACACTACCGCCTGTCTATACAAGAACGGGGCGATACTGCGCAAACGTGGTACAACCTTGGGTTATGTCATGCAGCACTTCAGGAAAATAACGAAGCGGTGACATGCTTTGACAAAGCATCTGCTCTGGATCCGGAAATGCTGCTGGCACAAGGCTGGCTATATCGACTGGGGAAAACAATAGCATGCGTAGCAATATCAAAATAGATGCATAACAGTGAGGCGATCTAAATTTTCTATAAACATGTAGATCCAGAATTCGATAAGCAGATATACAGGCACACCCGAATAAAAACGCTTTTATATCATCTTTTAAAAAATCTACTTTCATGAAAATTAAGCGTCTTCGTTGTGGTCATACAAATAGTATTTCTTGCTAAGTTTACCGATGCTCGCCAACTATACCCACGTTTTCTAAACCATATGAGATCGTTAAAAAAAGTCATAAGCCTGGCATCCCATATTTAATGGCAAGAATAAAGGCATTGCGCATTTTGAATCCGGCATCATGCCAATAATGGTACGCCTTGAAAATATTTTTGATATTCATACAATCCACTTTATTGAAATATAAAATTATTTTTTAAATCTTTTATAAAAACAAAGCAAAACCGCTACGACTCAGTATTTTTATATTGAAGCTCCCATGTAATCTCAACCTTGAAAAATTATCTGATTTTTACTTTCTCATCACTAAAGCTCATTTGATAAAAAGGGTCTGTTCACTTTTCCTGATGATGTTAACTTTGAAGCATGACACTAAGAAAAAAACTCATCGAAGAACAATCGATCATATTAGTCGCCTTCATTTCGGATCCACCAGGCATAATAATAATGGTGTGGAGTCCCAAATGTATGATCATCGTATAGTCACTCAAGATTGCCGTGCTATGCGTAATACTTGTATAAGAAAGAAACAGCTCATAGTATTTTCTATAAGTGTTATTACGAAATAATGAGTTCCATTTTTTTTAATGCGATGCAGAAGTCATGTTGGAGTTATTGTGACCTGCTCCCCAAATTAGTACGAAACCAAATTAGAGTCCACGGCTAAAAAACTGTCTGCAAATTGATTCGGCGTCAGATAGCCAATCGAGCTGTATGGTCGCTAATAATTATAATTTTGACATTGCTCTTCGATGACTGCCCTGGAGTAGCGCATCAATCACTGTCGTAGGCACGATCCCCGACAAGTCGTTCAGGTCGTTCCAGCGTGACGGTTTCAGCGAGCGTTGCTTCGACAAGGGGACTTCATGTGGGCTAGCAAAAGACGTGTGCACGGCGAGTGGAAGACCAGTAGCGTCTACAATAACCATGAGCTTCGTACCTTTGCCCCGCTTGATTTTTCCGATTTTCGGGTTCCTTTTTTGCCAGCATAAAGGAGCCGTCAATAAAACATTCTGACAAATCAATCTGGCCAACTTCTTCCTGATGTCAGGCAAGCTCTTCAAGTATTTTTCTGAATACTCCCTTCTTGGCCCAGCGACTGAATCGCCTGAAACAGGCTGAACCGGAAGGAAAACGCTCAGGCAGATCTGCGTAGGCTGCACCGGTACGCAAACCCACAAAATGCCGTTGAAAACGGCACGGTTACGTGTATTTCAGGCCGCCCGCGAGCATCACTGCGACGTGTAGTTGGAGGAATCAGGGGCTACAGAACAGCCCATTGTGCATCAGTAAATTCTTCTCTTCGTGCCATGCATGCAAGTTAACACAAGGCAGGATAAGTTAACAGGGGGTATTTATGAAATGGGTTCTAAAGGCTTTGCTTAACTGAAAAATTACACAAATTTTTTTGAGAAGACCAGCACAGCATGAATTTGTCATGCATTACTCAAAAACTGCTCCTACCTTTTTCTGTTGAGCATTTCATGTAGCTCAAGTCGATTATAGGTTGAGCGCATTGCATCTTTTGAGTTAATGGTTTTTTTCTCGACCAACTGTGCCAAAACCTCATTGAGACTTCTGGACATATTGTCTTCTTTACGTTTCATGAATTCAGAAATCATATGTAACTTACTCAAATCAGCAATAAATGGGGCGACCTGCTGATTGTTATTAAAAATCATTTCACTGGCGAGTACAAAATTTTCACCACTCTCTGTCGGCAGTAAATTTTGGAAAATGACACCAACAAGCGAATTAGAGAGCCCAGCTGCGCGTTGCGCGCGTTGCTCGGAAGGGAAAAATCCTAATAATTTTGAAATTGCACTGAGCGCGCTGTTGGTATGCATGGTTGCCAGCACAAGATGACCGGAATCACCTGCATGCAGAACTGTATCAGCAGTGTCGAAATCACGGATTTCACCAACCATCAAAATATCTGGTTTTTGTCTCATAGCCTCCCGCAAACCAGAAGAAAAACTTGCTGTATCGGTTGGAACTTCTTTCTGAGACACAATCGATTGTTTACGTTCTAATTGATATTCAATCGGTTCTTCGATAGTGATAATGTGCGCGCTCCGACTAGCATTTAAGTAGTCCAACATCGATGCTATTGTGGTGGTTTTACCTGACCCGGTAGGTCCGGTTACCAAGATAATTCCTTTGTTTGCTTCCAACATTGTTTTTACATAAAATGGCAACCCCGTTTTTTCAAGAGCAATAGGATGCAATGGAAGCCAGCGGATCGAGATCGCTACTTTTGATCCTGAAGACATGCGATAAACATTGCACCGTAAACGACACTCAGTCAAAAGAAAGGGGCGGTCAATTGCACTGTCAATAATTTTATCTTCCCAATCCTCATCAATAGCCCTCAGTACGTGGACCATATCTTCCAAGGTTACCGGCTCTGTAGATACCTGCTGCCATCCACGCGGAGTCTTAATCATGAGAGGAGCATCCTGTTCAATATGAATGTCCGACAGCGTATTACCTGAATTAAGCAACCCTATTATTTCGCTCAATAAGTCACGTAATGGAAATGTGTCATTGATCATGATTCACCTTAGACTGAAAAGAATTCACAAATATGTATTGTTTAGCAGCGTGGATAACACTCTGTCAAACCTTACTTACCAATTTGCTCAAAGGACTCTGTGGGAAATTTATTATTTTCACATTCCTCTTTGAGGGAGCTAAAAGTTTAAATAGCTGTATAAATTTTACCAAGAGTGGAGAACTGAAATATCTCAACAATTATTACCTTGCACTTGCAAAGAAATGTATCCAGACTATGCATTTATAATTTACAAAAATAACAACAAAATAATTCCACAAGACTTTATGCTTTTGTAGAAAATAAAGTCAACAGTTAATACAAAAGCTAACGGAAATCAAACAATGCACATCACTCAAACATGCAGAATTTTGGAGGAGTGTTTTTTTACGGTATCAATAACATTTGGATATGATTACTGTTTATCCAAACTATAAATTACGCATGAAACCTTAACTGGAAACTGAGTTTTATAACACTACATAATCTGACACAGCACCCTATCATATTCTGACATGAGGGAAGTATATGCTTAAGTATAGTTGGCATCTCCACAGAAATAGGTTAGCCTGAAAAAGAAGCTTATTTAGATGAATAGTGAAATTTCAACTACTCTCTTCACTATCAAAAAGGAGGATGAAGATTAACAAGTTGTTTTTTGTGAAAATACTTTATGTTACCAATCGGCGTTTTCACCTTCTAAATCTTCATTCATCACAACAACCAGATCAAAACTGACAGTGAAAACCAAATTGAAGGTTCCATACCGGATAGTTTGTGTACAGGCGTAAATGAATATTGCATGTTACATACGTAGTAATTCAGTTTCGGAACACGTTCATGCTAGCCTCAGACGTGCAGGATTCGATTGCGAACGGTTATTATCTGAAACATCCCTATTGCGTTTGATTCGGCGCAAAAATTTCGACCTCATTTTGATAGAAATGGGCACTACAGTACCAGATAGCGAAAGTATTATTTCGTGGATGAACTGTCGCTTCGGCGAGAGTACGCCGATCATGATGTTTTCCTTGGTACAAAATGCAGATCTCGCCGCGTTGGCTCTCGACTCAGGAGCAGACGACTATGTCACTATGCCCATAGAATCAGTTGAATTGGTCGCAAGAGTGCATGCAATACTTCGCCGCACCGGTCGCCATACAGCTCGTCGTCGAACTATTAGTTTGATGGAGTTTACGCTAGATAACGAAACCAGAAGTTTTTCATACCGCGGGGTTGAGATTGAACTCACACCACGAGAGTTTACGATGGCTTGGCTCTTTTTTTCTACACCCGGAATTTATATTTCACGCGAAACCATCGGTAACGCAATCTGGGGGGTAGATAGTGAAATCGCAGGTAGAACAATTGAACAACACGTATATAAATTACGTAAAAAGTTGCAACTGGGCACTGAGCGTGGCGTGATGATTCGAACTGCATATAACCAAGGATATCGTCTCGAGTTATATACCAAGAATCAAGGTTGAAATACTCAAGCATGAGATGAGACAAATCAACAGACAATTTCTTTAAATTTAAGCTAATGCACAATATCCATCATATGCCATTGAGTACGGTACGGTTATAGTGGGCTTCAGGTCAGCTTCGACCGTCGCTATGGCGTTTAAAATCATGATCAACCAAAATTGGCTATTGCTGTACAGCCTGTAATTTTGCATTATGCCCAAATAATGAAATCATCGTCAGTTCTCTGATTGCCCTAATATGCGGAGAGCAGGGGGAAGATTTTTGTAAACTTTTAACGCGTACTGGAGGCGATAGGTAGGATTACTGGAGTTATAGGCTCCAACCGCATTCCAGGAATTGCCTAATCGCTGCATGTTCTGCGCAAGAATCCACGCTCCGACTTGAATATTTGTACAAGGCTCAAGAAGCTGCTGTTCATCTAGTCCATACTTGCTTAAAATTGGAAACCAGCTGCTGTTAATTTGCATAATGCCAATATCGTAAGTACCATTTTTGTTGCGATTGATGGCAGCAGGATTCAGGTTGGATTCAGTCTTAGCAATTGCATGTAACAGGTAAGGGTTTATACCGTATTTTTGTGCTGCTTGATCCCAGCACGCGTCCGCGGATTGGCAAAACAGAACAATGACGATACCCGATACTGCATAAAGTACGTACATGCATTTTGTGGCCAACCACATTTTTACAAGCGCCATCATGGGCTGATGTAATGCCATACTTGATCGTTACCACAATACAAGGTCTTACCGGTATTCACCCCACTACCGGCATTGGGCAGGCCAATGGACGGATTTCCAGCACCATCGGTTTGCAAACCATTTCCCCCTTCAGCCGTGATGCTACCAACTGGCCATGCTTTATAGGGATTCCCTCCCCTGTCAAATAAAGTGATGTTGCATGCCCAACCGTTGTAATGCCCTATGCTGTTGTAGTTAATGAATAAAGACTCAGCGGTAACTGATGTGTCCACAATTACCCAACCAGCGTGCACTTCTTGATTGGCAGTAACATCATGATTCGCCAACAAACTACCGCCGATTCGAATATCTCCGGGGCCGGCGGTACCCGGTAAGCCACTGACATCGCCTACTGCTAAATGGTTTGTGATATTCAGATTACCGTTTTCATCTTCCGCTAGCGCAACCCACTTAGTGCCGTCATACATGAATGCTTTTTTGATGTTTAAAGCCATGCGCACATCACCAATTTGCTTCGTCGCCAAACTATTCAGAGCGGTATAGTCTGCCACTGGTGCTTTCCATTTTGAGACATACGCCCATTTCCCATCGCTGCCGCACTGGAGCAATTCCCGGTTGGCATCCACGGCGATAGCGGCAGCAGGGCAAGTGTCGCCTGCCACTACGACAGCATTATTGGCCATCCGCATCGGTGTATTCATGGTATTAAGCTCAGGGCGACCTGGAATCTGGTTACGATATAAAAAATCCGTGGACAGCTGCCCTGGGCTATCAAAAAACAACGCAGAGGCAAGATGACCGCTATCGTCAGTTGTGCCCGTCAGGCAGCTACCTGCAAAGCTTCCCAGTGCTGTGGCATCGAGTGCCCAAGATGCACCTTGTGCCTGCGTCGTGCCCGTGCCCGCATCCAATATATAGCCGTTACCCGGCCCTGCTTCTGCGGCGACAGCAGCAATATCCTTAGTCGCTATTTTGTCCCCACCTGTGGTAACAACTAACACATCAAGTTTATTCAAAGTGCCAGCTCGCAGTTTCACCACCACACATGGCGTTTGCCCATAGATATTCGCGCCTGCCATCGTTGCCGGCAACCTGAGATTGGACAACGGAATTACGGTATTAGTCAGTCCAGACGAAGGAGCAAGTATTGTTGTCAGCGCATTATAATTATCAAAGACATTGATATATTTGGCTGTAGCCGACACTACTTGCGATTGGTAAAACGCCGCTTGTTGTCCCTTTGAATCTTCCATTGATGAATCAATCATCGCAGTCAGTCCAATTAACATCATGGATCCTATCAGCATGGCACCGGTTGCCTCGATCAAGGTAAATCCGGATTGGCGACTTTTCATGCGCTGCTCCTTCAATTTTTGTAGGCGAGCCATACAGGGCTACCAGGAGGGACGATTAATGTACTCGTTGATGGTGTGAGCGGGATGAGTGACGTAACATGGTAATCCTCTGCCATAGGAATATCTTGATTATTATTGATATGGTCAATGGGTGTTGCAATATCTGCCGGTGCATGCAGCATATTGTCGGTGGCACCGGACTCACCTGCTAGCACTGAATTTTGTGAAAGACTGACAATCTCAGCCGTGATATTGACTGGTAATGGTTTTGCAGGATTTGGGTAAATATAAATTGTGCCATCGGGCTCAATATAATTGCTCCATATGCTGGCAGCTGCGACGGTATAGCCCGTAGGAAAAAAAGCCGCAGGATCCACAGAATGGCCGGTATCAGTTGGATTTGCAGTGGAATAATTGATTACCGCTTGACGGTACGTCCCCATACTTGCAGCTAAATTTCTTGCTGCGACACGATCAGGATTTGGTAATATCCTGTACTCGCTGAGATTGTAATAACCAACAAGCGAAAGCATGGTGGTCAGCGCTAATACATTCCACATTTAAGTCTCCAAGAATCTCTGCGCGGTTGCATTGCCTGTAATCATCGCCGCCATTTGACGTTTGATATCCGATCCCAGCAAATCATACTTGCCATTTCGTAGTACCGCCTTTGTCATGACAGCATCTTTAAGAAAGAGAAATTCGGTTTCGAGTTTTTGTTTTGGTCCTGGCATTAACTGTTGATGCAGCACTCCAATCAAACCATCTGCGACCAGTGACTGAGCTGCCCCCGGAGCTAATTTTTCATTGGTCAATGCATGTAACTTGTTGATCGTTTGAATCACGTTAGCCGCCAACATTGTTGTAATAACTAAGTGACCATTAATACTTGCCTGCAATGCTTCTGTCGCTATTTCGTGGTCACGAATTTCATCGATCAAAATGATCTTTGCCCCCCATTTCATTGCACGACGAAAAGTATCAACAGAACTACGGATTTCCCGATGAAAACTAGTTTGGTAACAAATACCATCGCCATAGCTACCTTCCAGAGGCAATTCAATTGTTTCTTCTGTAGAAACCGCGACTCCTCCGTATGCTGTTAGTCGATCCTTGATCATTGCGCATGCCGTTGTTGTTTTTCCGGCCTTGATTGCACCAGAAATAATGAACAATCCGGTAAGATCCCTTGTCATTAAATATCGAATATATGCATGAGGAATGCCCAGTTCAGACAATGAATGAATTTTTTCCGAAATTTTTCGTAATACAAATACTTCACCACTCGCTGTAGTCATCACAGAGACGCGGTAAGCGACGTCATCATAAACAGTCTTGAACTCGGTTGCTGTTGGCCGTTCTTGTAATATGTGTTTGCATGCAGCAGTCAGTTGATCAAGATCGTCGCGAAGCAAAGGGCCTGCGGGAAGTGGATTTGCTGCCGCACCCGGTACGTCAGAAAATCTGTCTTCCAGCGTCGAATGTCCCAGATAGAGATCTGAGAATTCGAGCTGTTTTACTTTAACGGCATCAAGCATAAGCAAGATGATCTTATCGCGATATAAAATTGATGTTGTTAGTCGCGGTGGCACACGCAGTATTGGCATCTGCGGGAGTCGCCGGGAAAGTAGTGATAGCGTTCGCACCACCTACATTTATTTGTGTCCATCCACTGGCACCACTGATCATATTAATACAGGCATCCTGTGGTACCAGTGTATATGCAATGGTGAAGGTGGAGCCTCCACCTGACCCAGTGACTGTGACCGCGCCGCCCCACGAGTTATTCATGGTTGTAGTTGTACCTGCCGTATTTGCTGTCAATGTTGTCGGAAATATTCTCGCAGTATTTAAGTTGGCAGTGATGTCGACAGTGCCATAAGAATTTGATTGCCCTGTGTAGAGTTTTCTAACGCCAGTGCGGATAGAGACAACTTCTTCCGAAGCACGATTACTTTGTGCGCTGCTGAATGCGGAGGTCAACAGCGATACCGCTCCCAAAATCACGAGTGCTGCTACTGCCAGATAGGCAATCCCCTCCAGCAGTGAAGCACCGCGTTGGCGGAAAGAAAAATTGACGACAGAATGGCTTTTCAGGTGTGCGTTTTTCATTGTATTACTCCTTGTAGATTTTAATTAAAAACTTAATGTACGGCTCTTGTCATGGCCGCTATTTCCTGCTGAATACCAAAGAATCCGGTAACCAGCCATCCAATCACAATCGCTAGCGAGACAATGGCAAATCCATTGAATATTTTCATCTGCATAGCGATGGTTTCTACACCATCGTCCATCCATTCGTCCGCCAGTATCTTGAGCGCCTCAGCAAATCCTTTATATTCTGCATAAACGCATAAGTCATCAACCACTTCTTTCGAGGGAAATCCGTAGCCTGCGTTGCGTAAAGCTTCGCCACAATTAAGGCCAGATTTGACGCCGAGCAATGCACCGTCCAAGCGTTCGCGTAGCCAAGGGTCCGACAGATCAGATAGTCGAGCCAATGATTTCTCTACCGTAATACCGGCAAACTGTAGCGCTGAGAATGCCATCAGAAAGCCGCTACCAATAATGAGTCGATAGATGGAGTAAGGCGCAAATCGGTCAAAAAAAACCCGGGTATCACCACGCCATAGCGGCATTGATACTAATATCATGGTGATAAAAATGACTACGATAGCGACAACAGCGAGCATCCAGTTCTGCACAATTTGTGACATGATGTATAACGACTTTGCAGCTCCATGCCAGTGAGTCGGATCCACTATACGGGTGAACTGAGGGATAACACGGGTACCGAACACATAGATATAAACAATGATCATTGTAAAAATGGCGAACGGATACGCGACACCTCCAATGATCACTTGTTTAATTTTTTTGCCCGCTAACACAACGTCGATTACTGCCGCGAGAGTGATCTCCAGACGGCCTGATTGTTCTCCCGCCATGATGATCATTTGTTCATTACGTGGAATCCACCACTCAAGCCCTTCAGACAGCAGGCGTCCGTTTTGCACCATTCGCCGACAGTCATCGAGAATGATCACCATAGGTTCATTGAGTTTACGACCATTGTATGAGGCTCGATCCCGAAGTTCTTCCAGGATTTTCAACAATGGCAATCCATTGGCAAGCATTTTCGAAATTTTTCGATACAAGCGTAGACGCGCACTCTCTGAGAACTGCGTCTTCGCCCACCATCGATTGATATCAAATTGCACGAGCAGCCTCCACGATACTCAATCGCTTACTTGCGCTAACCGGGGTAGTGACAAGATGGCCAACTACCTTCTCTGCCATACGAGGATCGACAAAACCAGTCGCAATTTTTTCGATAGCATGTTCGAGGATCGTTTTCCCACGGAGCTCTTGTATCCAGTATTGCGCAGCTTTCGTTTTTTCTCCTGCCCGGATGTATTCGAAAAATTGAGCGTCAGGGAGAATCACTTCAGCAACCACGGTTCTCCCGATCGTCCCTTGATGATTGCAAAACTCACAACCTGAGCCAACAATACACACTGCCTCAATATCGGCCTGTACCGCCAAAATAATCCGTTGCATGACAGCTTTCGTCAGATCATTCTGATGTTGATGTAATTTTTTCTTGCAATGTGGACAAAGCAATTTGACAAGACGCTGGCTAATCAACCCAGTGACAACAGTATGATCCGCCACCAGACTCATTGGCAATCCCAGATCGACCAGTCGATCGACGATCGCCATAGCGCTATTGGCGTGCACTGTCGTCCATACTTGATGCCCGGTCATTGAGGCACGCAATGCGTTTTGAGCAGATGCACGATCCCGCATTTCACCGATCATGATGGTGTCGGGGTCAAGGCGCATTGCGTTGGCAATGGCAGCAGAAAACATCTTTGACCGCCCTTCTTCATCACCTGCGTTGGTGACCGCAGTTTGTACCGCGCCTTCAATTGGATACTCAACGGGGTCTTCCACAGTCAGTACGTGCAATTTCCCTTCTGCCTCAAGAATTTCTCCGGTCAGTATTCGTTGCAGACTGGTCGATTTTCCGCTTCCTGTTGGGCCGCTGATAATGTTCATCCCAATTGGTTGCTCTTTGAGTTGTTGCAACATTTCGGCATGTGAATCAGAAAAACCAAGCGGGCGTAAATCGATGTTGTCTCCCGCATCGTTATAAAGCAGCCGCAATACCATCACTACACCGTCACTAGTCGGAGCGGTAGCAATGCGTACGCAATACAGCATCGGAGGTAGCTTGTCACGATCGGCAATACTTGCATCTTGCCGTTCAGTTGGCTTGTAAGTACTGTCGGACACCGAGGTCATGGCGCCATAAATTGTTGCCAGCAGGCGTTCTCCATATTCTCGTGTATATCCACCGGTATGTATCAGATCGTTATGGATACGAAAATATAGTTCGGTACAATTTTTTTTAACTCGAATATGAATATCTGATGCGCGTGCACGGCAGCCTTTACTCAGAAGATCTTTGGCAGTGATTTGCATCACAGAATGCTCAGAGTGCCGTCCTCCAGCATTACTGAGCCCTGTCTGATAAAGCTGTCCTATAGTTTTGATGTCAGTCAAAATGACGCGATAAAGACGTCGCATTTTTTCAAGTCGAGCGCGGTAAGACAGCACATGTGAGTTCAATTCCTGACCGACTGCTATGAGTAAACGCCCATCAGACAGCAAACAGAGCAAATTCCGTTGCTCTGCACTAGCCTCAAAAACACCGCTTTGACTGATGACGCTAGTATTCGTGAAATTGTTGGAGTCATGTATTGATTGTTGAAATACTTCCAGTGACCCTTCAGACTGCCGCTGATGATGATTCATTTTGTCGCTCCTTTGAAGGCTGTCGGTGGTGCTAAGGGAGGAAGTCTCAATCCAACACTAGGGTAACTGGAATCAAAAGTAACTGGTGCTTGAGTTGCAGTCGCTAAACGTATGCGTTTTTTTTTATGATTTTCAATAATCACTTCGTTAGCACGAATCGATGCGACCTTCATGCCGTTAGGTAGCTCATCGCCAACTTGAACATCAAGCAGATTTCCACCATCCATCTGCAGCGTCGCAAACATGACTTTTCCTATTCCTTCAATCGATACAATGACCGGATTACCTAACGCCGGTGATTGCGTAATCCGGTCCGACTCTGTCTGCTTAGACGTAATCTCACTTTGTCTGGCAAGAATTTTCGCTTGTACATCAAGTTGTTTTTCGCGCGCTTTGAGTATCAAAGTTTCAGTTTCTATACGTGTCAAATTATCTGATGCAGACTCTGCAAAGACCGTATTTGTAAGTGTCAAACAGAAGAGCAGAATCACATGTTTAAGGCAATTTCGCATAAATCACTCCTTCAATTGACCACTCTCCACTGCGATAGGAAAGTTTATTAATACGTATTCCGGGCCCACTAAGCATTCTGGCAATTTCGGTTGGAGACAGACCGCCAGTAGCAAATACGAAAGAAAATGTCTGCCAGTCCGGTTTGGGTACTTCCTGCGCTTTTACCCCTGGCAAGCTTGCTTGTGGTAGCGGCTGTGGTGGAGAAGCTATTAACCCAATTTGAGCCGAGATATTCATGAGTTGTAATCGCGAGATTAACGGTTCCAAAATATTTTTAGCGTCTAACAAAATTTCATCACCGCCATTTGCAAGTTGGAAGGGAATAGTCAGGGTGGCTTTGTTGCTGCTCAAATCAACTTTGGCATCGGGTACCTGAGATAATAAAAAATCAATCGTGGAATCTTGACGCACCCACGTGTACATAGCGCTATTTGCATTGCAAACATAGCTATCAAGTAGCCAACCACCAGCCGTAAGATGGGTCAAGTTATCAAAGCAAGTCTTTGCTATCACCGGCGATAAAGGCATGCTTGGCCACGGATGCGGTAGCATGCTCCCCTTTCCATTACCCAACATTTTCTGACGAGCAGCTTCAATCGCCAGTTCACGTAGTTGTTCCTCTTTTTGATGTTGGTACTGTTGCCAGTAAATGTAGCCACCTACGATGAGGAAAATAAACAGAAATCCGACAATGGCGACAGGAACCCATGATATTTTCGAATCAACAGGGCGCAGTCCCCACCAATTGTATATTTTGATCTGTCCATTTTTTTTGTGTGGGATCAGGTCTTCGATACGTTTGGCACTAAAATTATGAAAGCCGTATTCTTCCAGCTCGGCATCACCGATCACGACGTTCCAGCCCCCCAGGCCATAGTCACCATGCAAACGATCAAGTACTTCATCTTTGGTTCCGGCAAAATCCCCGTTTGGTAAGAAATTGGCATCTCGAACAGCGAAGTATGCCCATTTTCCATCTGGTAGCTTGAATGCTCCCAGCCAATTATGTACCGCTTGTTTTTGCCCGTCGTAAGTCGCTCCTTCACAAGCCATCGTCTTTGACACTACCGCACCAAGAGAATAGACCATGCGACGTGCACCATCTCTTGTATGAGCAAATCCGGCCTGCGCTGTTGAATGGTCTTTGCGCAGAACCATCAAGTCGGAGTCGATCTTTTTGGCAAGTTCACCGGCTTCTTTAAACAACTCACGCGGGCGAGACAGTGACTGCCAGAATAGGCCGCAGATGAATTTGTGTTTACCTATCTGCGTGATATGGATGGCCATGGCTGTCGCCTTTTCAGAAACTAGCCATTGTGGTCGGCGTGATCAGAATCACGATCGCTTCTTTGTTCGATGCCCCCTTATAGCCACCGCCGAACAGAAAATTTTTGGGGGTGCCTACACCATTTTGATCAAGGTTGTCGTCGGTTTGCTCGAAACCACTAATAATCAGTGTCTCATTTGATTTCATAGACACGCGTTGCAGGAAATTGCGTGTATCAATTTCAGGCGTTTCGATAGAACTGTTATTGCTTGTTACTGTTCTAAAGCCGCGTAACGCGGAAATATCTGTTGAAAACTGCAGCATTACTGTACCGTTGCTGAGTACATGCGGCAGGATACTCATATTGAATCCCGAAGTCACAGTGCCTGGCATAAGAGTTGTAGTAGATCCGACTAAGGCAGTAACTGTTGTTTGCGAAGATTTCAGGTAACTGGTTTGTTTGGCGACTTGCACTGGAACTGGTTGATTGTTCAGCGTCACGACTGATGCCGTTGTTTCGCGGCGGACTTTCCCCTGTTCGGAAAGTGCCTGGATAACAAGATCACTGCCAGCGAATTTGCTGGTGGAAGTTTGAAGAATACCAGCAGAGAATGATGTTCCGCTCGCACTCGCCACCGTATTTTGAATACCGTATTTAGATAACAAATTTTTGTAGATTAAATTCCACTGAATGCCATAGTTGTCTGAATTAGTCAGATTCACAGCGAGAACGGTTACACTGATGGAAATCTGGCGAGATAGTGATTTATTTTCTGATTCGACAAATGTTGCAATACGATCTAGCACATCAGGGGTATCGACAACAGTAATGGTGCCAGTTGCCGGAGATGCGACGGCTTTACCATACGAGGAAAGCATTGCCATAATCGTTTTTTCAATACTGGAATAAACTGATAGTTGTGAGCTCACACCTGTATTTTGGCTATTATTTGAGGTAACGCCACCAGCACTTGCACCGGATGTGCTGCCAGTAGTTGTAGCGCCACTCGTTATCGTGGCAGAGAAGGTAGAGTCGCCAGGAATGGCATTAATTTGGAAAGTACGTGAGTCCGTGTGATAAAACTGTACTGTGTCATTGACGTATTTCCAGTACACGCCAAAGCGTGCTGCGATTGTGTCCAGCAACCCCTTAAAATTGCCGTTAGTATAGGTGATACGAATTGGTCCTTTTGCTTTTGCGATACTTGGTTGACTTGCCATCGGAGATGGATTGACTGATCCACCTGCTGCGGTAACAACAGCACTACCTCCGCTTGGCTGGGTTACGGTATTCGATACGGTCAGCGCATCGGGACTAACTTTGGTAGGGATACCAGCACGTAAGGTTATCCGTTCTGCGATATCTGATAACGAGTACACGGGACGATCAAACGTAGCTGCCTCATAAAAAATTGGAGGCAATGTGGTTTGACTTACTTTAACTACATTTTTGCTGAGCCAAATTCCATTCTCATGTTGCACCGTCGGTGATATTTTAGTCACCACACCTGGCGCAGTATGACCCACATCCTTGACTAAAGTGGAGACAATCGAGTCAGCTTTTTCAATATGCCCTTCCAGCTTTCCCGTCATGCTAGTACACCCAGAAATCAGTGACAGTACCGACGTTGATACAAGTAGGCTGATGCGCATTATTTCATCCCCCCTTGTACAATCCGGAGAACCTTGTTTCCTTTGTAAAAAATTGCTTTCATAGGTATCTCAGCGGTTTCCATACTTCTCGTAACAGTCTCTACCGCCTCTTCAAATGTACCCGGAACAATCGTTCGTGCTTCCACTGCATAATCAACCGATAATTCCCACAACAACTGCCAACCTGCCTGCGCGGTCCAACGTGCGATAGCAGCATTCAGCGTTTTATCTGACACGGCAATTTCCCATACCGTATTGGAAATCATCACTGCTGAAGTAGGAGGAGTCGCTTCAGGTACTCGCATTTCAGGTATAGATTTCGCAGCTAAAATTTTATTTTCAGCCACGGCTACCGTATCTTGCTTGACGGTATCAACCAATGTTGCCGAGTCTTTTGATGAAGATTTTTTCGAGTAGTCGCCCGGTGATTTTTCTACAAAATAGAGGTTCGCCACCTGCATACCAGACATACCAGATACCGGTGCTATCCTTTCAGGCATAGTCAGCTCACCGACATCATCCTCTTCGCAGTTATCGCTATTGAATACGCCTGCTAGCATACCGCTGGATTTAAGTTGCAACCTATCAGCTGAGTTAGCTGCAAAAGCATCACTTCTTGCCGGTGTTTTTTGTCCGGCATATGCAGATACGCTAAAGCATTCAATACATGCACTTATCAATAACCAGAGCAGTATTAAACGATGCCGGATTTTTCTTTGTGAATGCATGGCTAGCTTCCTTATAAGCACGAATTTTTTAGCGAATCCGCATCAAAAATACGTGAAATCAATTCTTCTGATGATTGGTCTCTATTGGACTCGATCCTCAATCTGAGTTACACCTAAGCAAACATGGTTCCAATGCTTTGTTTTTTGCTTGGAAAATTGTTAGATTTCATCCCAATCGTGTTCTATAGATCGCTCATTAACAAATATCATTGGCACTTAATTCTGTGCATCTTATTGCGATTACCCCTATTGTTTTTACAGGTTACTGCATGGACATCGCCAGCCTTGCGGGCATTTTTTCCGTTTCCCCACATTAAAAACAATGATCGAAAACTAGTACAAAAGAATGCTGATTTGTAGAAATAGTACCTTCGTGTACGTTGCTTTGTACCTATACAAAGGTATGTGGCTGGATTGAAACAAAGGTCAGATAACAATCATTCTTGTTTTGAATAGATTGCTCAAGTTGCCTCATCAGCGCAAATTTCGTAACCGCCCGGCGAACTCATGTTGACCGAACGACTTTATCGTGGTGAGAATTATTGTACGGTGGCCCAGCGATGCGGGAGCAGTTGGCTAATTTGACTAAACGGTTGTAGCGGCAGCCGTTCCAG
>NZ_JBMPPF010000021.1:0-86073 GCF_049339385.1 Undibacterium sp. SXout7W
GTGTGAAAGTAGGTTATCGTCAGGCTTGTATTCTGCGAACCCCCCGTTACCAGCGTAACGGGGGGTTTTGCTTTTACAGACTCCTCTTCGCTCTCCTCACGGCCATGCAGCGCCAGAAAAATAATTCATCCATGCTTATTGGCATTATTCACTTTGTTGACTATCGGTAAGATTCTCTTGATGAACGGTTTCCTGTAATTTCTACTCTTATATAAAATTTAGGAATAATAATTTATGTTGACGAGATTTTATGCCTAACTCGCAAACTCAAGGTTTTTCATTAATTGAAGTTCTGATTGCAATATTTGTTGTCGCTTTGGGTGTTATTGGCGCTGCTGGTTTGCAATTAACTTCTATCAGGACTTCACAACAAAGTAGTTTTAAGAGTGTTGCGGTACAACTTGCAAATGAGTTGGCTGATAAGATGCGTTCTAACGATGCTCAAATGAAATTATCTGATTCATCGAATCTTTTTCTTAAGATTAACTACAATTCATCCGTTGACGCAACACCGAGTGCTCCTACCTTGTGCTACACGAGTGCTGCAAACTGTACCGCCGCAGATATCGCAAATGCCGATATTTATGAATGGTTAATGAGAGTTAAAAATACTCTTCCCGGCGGTCGTGTGTTAGTTTGTCGTGATTCCGCTCCTTACGACAATGTACAAAAATCACTTACTTGGACTTGTACGCCAGATGCAAATGCTGGACTGACGATTAAAATTGGCTGGAAAAGTAAAAATCCTGATGGTAGTTTTAATACTGTATCTGGAGTAATTCCTCCTGGCGTTGCAATTACTGTTGAGTCTTACGTTAAATAATCATGCGCCTATTTTCTTTTCATGAGACTTATCCCCGCTTTCGCCGGAATAAGCAAAATGGTTTAACGCTTATTGAGTTGATGATTTCACTAACATTAGGCTTGATGGTGATATTAGCTGCTACAGGTCTGGTGATCTCAACAAAGCAGCTATTTATTGTACAAACTGATGGAAATGATACCCAGGATACAGCTAGGTTTGCTTTAGATAATATATCTCGTTCTTTAAAGCAGGCGGGATTCGTCAATTATGATTTCTCTAATTCTCCTCTCGTTACGCCTGCTATTGCAACTGCCGATTTAGCCGGAATGGATGCTAACAGCGTTTCGGCAACCAGCAGCGACATTTCTACCCCGCTAAATAGTGCTGTTAATTCCAGTGATCTACTCGCGGTTCGTTTTTATGGATCTGGCAATACAGGTAATGGTGACGGAACGATGTCTAACTGCGCTGGTTTTTCTGTGCCTGCGCCAGTATCAGCAAATACAGCAGATCAGGATAGGGGATGGAGTATTTATTATGTTGCTAATGACAATAATAACGAGCCTGAATTGGTATGCAAATACTTTAACTCTGTGAGCGGAAAGTGGAGTGCACAGTCTATTGTGAAAGGCGTGGAATCCTTTCAGGTTTTATATGGATTAGATACCAGTAGCCCGACAGATGGTCTTGCCAATAAATATCTTACTGCAACTGCCATTAACGCTCTGGATGCAGCATTGGTGTTGACTGGCGCTACAGCAACCGAAAAAGCTCAGGATTTAAACAAAAAAACTTATTGGAAAAAAATATTAGTAGTGAAGCTTGCCATGTTGGTGAGAGGGAAAGAAAATGCGCGAAATGACGCCACTAATAGTACATATAATTTGTTTGGTGATGCATATGCGACTGCTAATGGCAGTAATGACCCTGGAACAACGATAAAAGAAGTTAGTCTGCCATTGGCGTCAAAAAATAGAGTGAGAAAGGTTTATTCCGCAACTGTGCAAATGCGTAATATTTGTATGGTTGATCCTGATCATGGACTTTGCCTTCCTCCCAATTAAGTAAATGATTATGTATATAAAAAAATCAATGAAAATCTATTTGGGAAGCAAATTAGATTTTAAAGTAAACAAGGAGTCTGGCGCCTCATTAGTCGTTTCATTGCTGATGCTGATCGTCGTGCTCATTTTAAGTATCTCGCTGGCTACGATGTCATTACAAAATGAAAAGGCATCTCGCAGTGATAGAGATAGACAAATTGCCCTAAGTGCCGCCGAAGCTGCGCTTAAAGATGCAGAAACAGACATTGATCCTCAAATTGTTCCGGCCGGTAGCCGGAACACATATTTTGATCCGACATCGAATATTTATTTTGAAGAAGGATGTGCTGGAGGGACGGGAAATCCATACCAAGGTATGTGTCTTCCTACGGTAGTAGGAATACCGGTTTGGCAAAGTGTTGATTTGGCTGATACCAGCTCTGCTTCAAAATCGGTTGCTTTTGGCAGATTCACAGGTCAAACCATGATTACTGGTAAAAGCTCATTTCCTGCGCAATTGCCCCGATACATTATAGAAGTAATACCTGATATTGAACCAGGAAAAGAAGCTACAGAGCAAACAAAATACTTATTTCGGATAACTGCAATTGGGTTTGGTGCGAATGTGCAGACTCAGGTGGTGCTCCAGTCCTACTACAGAAAAGCAGTATCGTCTTAATTTAGATGGAAAATCTTGCCTTATTTCCATGGGGAACTATATGAAAAAAATGATTAAATTATTGATTTCTTCATGCTTGCTGATAATGAATGCAGATGGATTTTCTGCAGCCCCTCCAGTAGTAGCTTTATCTAGTACACCTTTGTATTCTGGTGGCGGTGGCGTGCATCCTAATCTACTATTAGACTTATCCGTTGAGTTCCCTACCGTTAAGTATGCGTATAGCGGTATCAGTTATGATAAAACAGTCGACTTTTTAGGCTACTTTAACCCTAAAAAATGTTACACATATCCTGGCGGAACTGCTACTTATAAAGATTACAATAATAATAGTCAAACAGTTTTGACTCCTGAAAATGCCGCTGCTGGGACAGAATATTTCTCTATTTCTGGCAACGCAGATGCCAATCATGAATGCACTAATGCGTTTAGTGGCAATTTTATGAATTGGGCGTCATCTTCCGCAATAGATATGTTACGCCTTGCCTTAACTGGCGGTGATCGCATCGAAAGTTTAGACACTTCAACGCAAACAGTATTGCAACGTGCATTTTTATCTGTCAGTACATCTAATTTTTATCGAAGCAGCTATTTTCCGCAATTATCTATTACCGGTGGTGGAAACGTAAGTGCGCCTAATAAAGTAACACCGTTTAACGTTACTACACTAAAGATAGTCAATTGCGAAAATAAAATCCAATTCGCTGACTCAACGAATAACGCAGCATTAAGTTGCGGAGTATCAAGGTTGTCCAATGGGAAATTAGCAAAGACAGATAAGTTCTGGGGGGAATTTTACGCACGTGTTAACGTTTGTGATGCTAACGAAAACACCACTCGTACCGATTTGTGTATGCAGTATCCTAGTGGAAACTACAAACCCGTCGGTCAAATGCAGCGTAACCAGAATAACGTTCGTTACGGTGCTTTTGGTTATTTAATGGATCAGACAAATACTCGCTATGGTGGCGTTTTGCGGGCACCATTAAAGTACGTGGGCAGTAAACAATATAAACCTACAAATTCGTTCATTGAAGAGGTGAATGACAGACCAGAGTGGGATGCGACTACAGGAGTATTCACTGCCAATCCTGAAAATGATGCCACTGGAAATAGTGGCGTCATTAATTATCTGAATAAATTTGGCCGGACTGGAACTTATAAGGGGTACGACCCGCTGAGTGAATTATATTACGAGAGTATTCGTTACTTGCAAGGGAGACAACCGACACCTGACGCAATCTCAAATATGACAACAGCGATGAAAGATAATTTCCAAGTGTTGACAACGTGGACTGACCCAATTGAAGCCTCGTGTCAAAGAAATTATACAATTACAATTGGTGATGCCAATACACATCAAGATAAATATATACCAGGTAACACAAGGACAGGGACTGGTGATGTAGCCAGACCCGCGGACACTGCTTCCACACAATGGCCAGCTTTTGATGTCATGGCGCAAACAGCGAAAGTAGCCTCTATGGAGTCGACTACTACTTATGGTAATGCCGCTCCAGTTGCTAGTTTGGCAAATATGTCAACCGCTGACACGGGGTCTAGCGGTGGCACCTTTTATATGGTTGGAGCAGCATATTGGGCAAACACAAATGACATCCGATTGGATAAGCCTGTTCGTGTAAAAACATTTACTATCGACGTCGATGAAAATGGTAATGGTTCTATCGACAATGCGACAAGGAGCAATACTGCACCAAGACTTTCTCAGCTTTACTTAGCTGCAAAATATGGCGGTTTCACTGATATTAATTCAGACGGAAGTCCTTTTAAGACATTTGCTGCCGATGGTAAAACCGTTATCAACAGTAACAAGGAATGGGCTAGCGGTAATAATACTGACCCAGATAATTTCTTTTTGGCTAGTAACCCTGCCAAAATGATCTCAGCTATTTCAAAAATTTTCCAAACAGTTGCAACTAGTGGCGGTACTCTTTCAGGCGTTGGCGTAAGTTCAACAAAATCCAGTGAAAATCCCTATATCTATATTCCTGGCTTTAATGGCGAACGTTGGTCCGGTAGTTTAAAAAAGGTTTCTGCACTGACAGTGAATGCACCTGTGCTTTGGGATGCCAACGTGATTCTTAGTGGTGATCCTGCCAGTAATGTTGCTGCAAATCCATTGCCGAGTGCGCGTAAAATTTACACTGCTAAAGTTGCTGCGAATGGTTCTTTATCGACCATTGAATTTTTGTGGAATAGTGGCGGTAATTTTAGTACTTCAGATCAAACAGCCCTGAATACCGATCCACATACGAATACAGTCGATAACAGAGGTAGCGATCGTATTAATTATCTACGTGGTGATCGCAGTTTTGAAACTGATGCGGGAGGATTTCGTGTACGTTCCGGAGTACTGGGGGACATTATCAATAGTGCCCCCGTTTATTACGGTCCACCAGCAAAAAATATCTCAGGTACTGGGTATAGCACTTTTTATGCAGCAAACATCGGGCGCCAAAAGGCAGTCTATGTTGGTGCAAACGATGGAATGCTGCATGCATTTAATGCTGATACCGGCGTTGAATTATTTTCTTATGTTCCTAACGCTGTGATTTCTAAACTAAATCAGTTGACGGATCCTTACTATTCTCATCAGTCGTTTGTTGATGGGAAAATGACAGTAAAAGAAGCTCAGGTCAACGGTGCATGGAAAACCTTGTTGCTCTCAGGTATGGGCTCAGGTAGCAAAGGTATTTTTGCTCTTGATGTGACTAATCCGGCTAATTTTACAGGTGGTTTGGGTGCCTTGTGGGAGTTCACTGACAAGAATGATAGCGACATGGGCTACGTGCTTACTCCACCATTAATTGCTAAATTCAGAACTGGCACGGTTTCAGGTAAGCCTGTTTATGGAAACTTTGCTGTAATTTCCAGTGGATACAATAACTTTAATACGGCTGACGTGAATGCTGTTAATAAACCAGGTGCTTTATTTTTATTGTCTTTGGATAAAGACCCAAGTGCTCCTTGGGTATCTGGAAGTAATTATTTCAAGTTGACGACGGCATCCACTAGCCTCAATCTGGCACTCAGAAATGCGCTTGCTGCACCGAACGTAGCCTATGGTGGTGATGGAGCGGTGAATTATGCTTATGCTGGTGACTTACAAGGAAATTTATGGCGATTTGTATTCACAGGTGGCAGCTTATCTTCTGCAATTGCCTCTACTAAACCTGTATTTACAGCGAAAACCCCCGCTGGTGTTGCTCAGCCAATTACAGTGAGGCCTCAAATTGTCTTTGCTGCCGGGGGCGGTTACATTATTTCATTCGGCACTGGGAAATATGTTGAGTCGTACGATACGTCTGCTGCCAATTACGATACCAGTTCCTACTATGCAGTTTTGGATACGACTTATAACGCTGATGCAGTGACGGGACGTAGTCAGCTAGAGCAGCGTACGGCAACAGCTTCGGGAGCCGGCTATACATTAACAGGGAATACCTTTAACTACGGGACTTTACCAGGAAGTAAAAAAGGTTGGTATTTCGACTATTATAATTCAGCTACATCAGGAGAAAGAAGTGTTACCGATGGAGCAATCGCTGGTCAGACTTTATTTTTCAATTCCTTGCTGCTTAGTAATGATCCGTGTTCCGGTGGTAGCGGACGGATATATCAGATCGATTTATTGACTGGATTAAGCAGTGGCGTCACTGGTACAGTGTCAACGATTGGTATTCTGAGCTCACCTATTATTTTCAATACAAGCACAACGGTAGGTGACAGGAATGCTACTGGTGCAAGAAGAACTGTGACAACGAGAACCGTGATTATCCCAGGTACAGGGAATACGAATGGTCAAACAACGACGAGTATTGCCACTCCTGATCAAGCTTCAAAAACGGGTCGATTGAGTTGGAGAGAACTTCAAAATTGGCAAGAACTTCGCAACGATGCAAATAAATAGTGACTGGAAATGCAATGACAACTAAAAAAAATAATGGATTTACATTAATAGAATTAATCATCGTTATTTTGATCATTTCTGTTTTGTCGTCTGTTGCCTATTCCTCTTACAAAAATAGCGTGACAAAAGCTAAACGTGCTGAGGGGAAGACGGCCTTACTTAAATTGATGCAGCAAGAGGAACAGTTTTATACACAAAATAATTCTTATATTGTATTTTCCCAAGCCTCTACGGATGTTAACGAAATACGATTCAAATGGTACTCTGGAGAAGCAGCTGCAACGAGTTCTTATGAAATCAAAGCGACTGCATGCGCAGGTGACACAATACAAAATTGTGTTTTGTTGACTGCTACCCCAGGCACATCCAATGTGAATTCAAATTACAGTGATGCCGATTGCGGCAACTTCACGCTGACCAGCACAGGCATTAAAGATGTATCGGTTTCTGGCGCGAAAAGTACTTGTTGGTAAATTATGAAAACGTCGTTCTTAAGAGGATTTTCGCTTGTAGAGTTGATGATCACGCTCGGTATTGCTGCCATCATCATGTCGATGGCAGTACCAACTTTTAAAACTTTTATTGATAAACAGCGATTGCTGACGACGGCCAGCGAGTTTTATTCGGCAGTGAACATGACCAGAGCAGAGGCAATAAAGCGGGGAAGCAGGGTCAATATGGTGGCGACTGATGGCACGAATTGGACGTCTGGCTGGAAAGTATTTATCGATGCGAACAGTAATTTGAAAGTGGATGCTGGCGAGACTATTATTTTCTCGCATGATGCTACTAACCTTACGTCGAGTAGCATCGGCATTACCAATAATTTTACAGATTCTGCAAGTACGTATATTTCCTATACTGGAAATGGGCGTAGTAGAACAGATGCCAGTAGTCAACAACCACAGGCGGGAACAGTGACGTTCACATTGGGAACTTCAGTTCGGCGGGTCAAAATCAACTTTTTGGGTCGTAGCAGAATCTGCGACCCTAGCGTTGACCTGAATACCTGTGGCGATACCCAGACCGGCGATTAATGCTTGATTACTTTTTATCTCGTTCTTGACCAACTTCCTGAATCGCCTCAGCAAACTCAGAAACATCTTCAAAACTCTTGTAAACAGAAGCGAAGCGGATGTACGCTATTTTGTCGAGACGTTTTAATTCACGCATGACCAGTTCTCCCAGTTGTACCGATTGAATTTCACGCTCTCCGCTTGAGAGTAGTTTTTCTTCAATTGTCTGCACAGCGTTATCAACGGCTTCGGCGGATACCGGCCGTTTCCGCAGTGCCAGCATCAGGCTTGCACGTAATTTTCTGGTTTCGTATTCTGAGCGACTACCGTTCTTTTTGACAATGACAGGCATGGCCAACTCTATTCGCTCATAGGTAGTAAAGCGTTTGTCACAGCTCGTACACTTACGCCGGCGACGCATAACGTTGCCTTCTTCTGAGACTCTGGTGTCGATGACCTGGGTCTCGTCGTTGTGACAGTAAGGACATTTCATAGCAGTGTGATGTGAGTTGTTAAAGTACAGACAAAGTACAGAAGTTATAAGTTGATATTTTGTCGTAAGCACATAATAAAACGCCACTCACTGAGTGGCGTTTTGATTCGTCAGACTCTTAAATTTCTTAATCAGGCAGCATAGACTGGGAAGGCATCTGTCAATTGCTTGACTTCTGCTTTGACGCGTTCGATGGTTGCTGCATCATTTGGATTGTCGAGAACGTCTGCAATCAGGTGACCAACTTTGATTGCTTCGGCTTCTTTAAATCCACGAGTCGTAAATGCTGGACTACCCAAGCGAATACCCGACGTGATCATTGGTTTTTGAGGGTCGTTTGGAATACCATTTTTATTGCATGTCATATGCGCAGAGCCCAGAATCGCTTCCGCTTCTTTACCTGTCAGGCCTTTAGGGCGCAAATCCACCAGCATGACATGCGATTCAGTGTGACCAGAGACAATACGTAAGCCACGCTCAGTCAATGTTTTTGCCAAAGCAGCTGCGTTGCTGACAACTTGTTGCTGGTAAGCCTTGAATTCTGGAGATAAGGCTTCTTTGAAGGCAACGGCTTTACCTGCAATCACGTGCATCAACGGGCCGCCTTGGATACCTGGGAAAATCGAGGAATTGATTTTCTTTGCAATTGCTTCATCATTGCTCAGAATGATGCCGCCGCGTGGGCCGCGCAGGCTCTTGTGGGTAGTTGAGGTGACGACATCCGCGAAAGGTACTGGATTAGGATAGACGCCTGCAGCGATCAGGCCTGCATAGTGCGCCATATCAACCATGAAATAGGCACCAACTTCTTTCGCAATTTTACCAAAACGTTCAAAGTCGATACGCAAAGCGAAGGCGGATGCACCGGCGATAATCAGTTTTGGTTTTGTTTCACGTGCCAGCTTTTCCATGGCATCGTAGTCGATATCTTCTTGCGCATTCAGGCCGTAAGAAACAACATTGAACCATTTACCGGACATATTGAGTGGCATGCCATGAGTCAGGTGACCACCTTCAGCCAGGCTCATGCCCATGATGGTATCGCCTGGATTGAGCAGGGCAAAAAAGACGCCTTGGTTTGCTTGCGAGCCAGAGTTTGGTTGTACGTTAGCAAAATTGCAGCCAAATAATTGTTTCAGGCGGTCAATCGCCAGTTGTTCTACTTCATCAACATACTCACAGCCACCGTAGTAACGCTTACCAGGATAGCCTTCGGCATATTTGTTTGTCAGTTGTGAGCCTTGGGCTTCCATGACAGCTGGGGAAGTGTAGTTTTCAGATGCGATCAGTTCTATATGGTCTTGTTGACGCTGATTTTCTTTTTGCACGGAGGCAAAAATTTCCGGATCGATATTGGCGAGTGTATGATTTTTAGCAAACATGGTTTTCCTGACTATTTGTGAAGAAACAAACGTGTTAGTGGTTGTGTAATTGAGGTGTCAGTCTGACGCGGACGAAGAAAGGCAGCCTCATTGCTTATACCATCAGGCTACCCAGGCGCACGGCTGAGGTCGTCTGACCTCAAAATCTCACGCTTCCCGATGGATCTCCATCTTTAGCCGGATACTAGCAAGTAGTGTTGTCGCGGCATTTTCGCCAGTCACGTGAGACGAAATGGTTGTTGAATTTTACGTGATGCTGTTTGAATGGGCAAGTTTGCTATTGCAACTATCTTTTGTTTTTTGCAGGGCTTACGCAAAATGATGCCTGCAAGGTGGGGGACGCGGACGTTGTCGGCTTGCATAGCGTTTGTAGTGGGTTTGTAAAAATAGCTACAGCGCCGTTGAGACGGTGTTAATGAAGCCCTGTTTCAGCGTAGATTGCACTTGAGTGGAAGAGGGTATATAGGCTGTCACTCCGTGCCAATCATACTGTTATCTGCTGGCAACTCGCAAAAGCACTTAAAATAGTGTCTATCAGCAGTGACTATTAATCGTCACTATTTCAACCTTGTCTTCATTCAATCACGAAAAGGAATACATATGATCGTTTTAATTACAGGTGCAAGTTCGGGTTTTGGTGAGGAGATGGCTCGCAGGTTTGTTAAGGAAGGGCATCGTGTGATTGCCGCTGCCAGACGTGCAGATAGATTGTCTGGACTGCAAAAAGAACTCGGCGCTGCTTTATTGCCAGTGACGATGGACGTCACCGATAAGGCCTCGGTTGCGCAAGCATTGGCGGGTCTGAGTGACGACTGGAAAACGATTGATGTGCTGATTAATAACGCAGGACTGGCATTAGGTATTGAACCGGCACATCTGGCTTCGTTGGAAGAATGGGAAACTATGATCGACACCAATACCAAAGGCCTGGTGACGGTGACAAGAGCGATTTTGCCGGAGATGGTGGCACGTAATAGCGGCATGATTATTAACATTGGGTCTATCGCCGGTTCCACGCCTTACCCTGGTGGAAACGTGTACGGAGCGACAAAGGCGTTTGTTGATCAGTTCACAAAAAATCTGCGCGCTGATATGGTCGGTACCGGTGTGCGGACGACCAATATTGCACCGGGACTGTGTGGCGGAACGGAATTTTCGAATGTCCGTTTGCGCGGTAATGATGATGCAGCGGCTAAAGTGTACGAGGGAACCGTACCACTGACTGCGAACGATATTGCAGAAACTGCTTATTGGATTGCGACACTGCCAGCACATGTCAACATCAACTACATAGAAATGATGCCAACTTGCCAAGGGTTTGGTCCTTTGGCAATCAAGCGCAATCAGGTGTGATTTTCGAGTAACCTTGGTCGTATTCCGGTCATCTATACGGCTTACCTCCGTTTGATGCCGAATTAATACTGGGGGGAGTATATTTTAAGGTGCTTTATTTTATGGCAGCAAAGCGGCAAATTAAGCATATACTCCCCATCAATACATAAAGTTGACATGATGCTGAAACAATTTGAGTGGAATATCCGCGTGTATTACGAAGATACTGATGCAGGTGGAATCGTTTTTTACGCGAATTATTTAAAATTTTTTGAACGTGCACGTACCGAGTGGCTGAGGGCATCGGGAATAAACCAGCAGCAGATGAGCGCAGACCACCAGCGCATGTTTGTCGTCAAAGCGACGGCGGTCGAGTATCATGCCCCTGCGCGCCTTGATGATGAACTAAAGCTCACTGTCGTGGTCGAAAAGCTGGGTCGCGCTTCGGTTCACTTTATTCAGGAAGCCTGGTGTGGCGAGCGCTTATTGGCCACCGGAAAAATCAAGGTAGGTTGTGTCGATGCGCATTCAGTCCGGCCTGCTGCGATTCCTGCTGAAGTAATGGCCAAAATTTCTTCCTGATATCAACATATCATCCCGTTGTTTTTCATCTGATTCATTATGACTGTTACTCAAGATCTTTCGTTTTTAAGCCTGATTACCAATGCCTCTATATTGGTACAGCTAGTGATGTTATTGCTACTTGGTGTGTCGCTGACAAGCTGGACATATATTTTCAGCAAAATGTTTGCCATTAAAAAAGCCCGGGCACAGACCGAAGAATTCGAACGTAGTTTCTGGTCTGGCGGTAATCTGGTCGATTTGTATTCGGCAGCAACCAGCAATCGTCGCCACGGTAAGGACAATACTGGTGCACTGGAACGTATTTTTGAAGCAGGCATGAGTGAGTATCACAAAGTAAAAACAGCCAGTAAAGCAGCTCTGGACGCGAGTGCCATGCTGGATGGTGCGCGCCGCGCGATGCGTGCTTCGTATCAGCGTGAAATGGATATGCTGGAGTCACACCTGTCGTTTTTAGCATCGGTTGGTTCTGTGTCGCCTTACATTGGTTTGTTCGGGACGGTATGGGGAATTATGAATGCCTTCCGCGGTCTTGCGAATGTGCAGCAGGCAACGCTGGCTGCGGTGGCGCCCGGGATTGCAGAAGCCTTGATTGCGACTGCGATTGGCTTGTTTGCGGCGATACCGGCGGTACTGGCATACAATCGTTATTCGCATGACATTGATCGCCTGGCGATTCGTTTTGAAACTTTCATCGAAGAGTTTTCGAATATTCTTCAACGCCAGTCACGCTGAGAGCATTGAATTTATATGAGTACTCTGCGTGGCGAACGTAAACGCAAATTTAAAGCCGAAATCAACGTTGTTCCTTATATCGACGTGATGCTGGTGTTGCTGGTGATCTTTATGGTGGCGGCGCCGATGACGAATCCCAGCGTGATCAATTTACCGACGGCAGGCCAGTCCACACAACCACCGTCAGAATATATCGAGATTACTCTCAAGCCTGATGCGGCTGCGACGATCGCGTTTAAGAATAAAGCTGGCAATGGTAATAGCAATAGTAACTCGCAGAAAGAGAAGGAAGAAGCCAGGGACCGTAAGCAACTGATACAAAAATTACGTGAATACCATGATGAAAAGCCGGATTTGTCTGTCCTTGTCTCAGCCGATAAAGGCATCATCTATGACGAGGTTATCCAAGTGGTTTCTGAGGCAAAAAAATTGGGAATTAACCGTGTTGGACTTGCGACCAAATAAGCTCGCTGCCAAACCATTGCCGTAAGTGCTCATGCTACTGACGTCTTTAGAACATCTTTATATCGTCTTTCATCGAATCTTCACTTCAGGGATTAATCTTTATTCTGATGCGCCTTGAATTCAATCTGCCGTTTCATCTGCCTTCGAGTGTGCTGTTGAGCCTATTCCTGCTCTGCATCGCCAGCGGTAGTCATGCGGAGCAGGTTCTGAAACCATCTGACGCATCTGTTTTACTTTTCCCATCTGAGGTCGGTAGTTCGCGTCCCGCAAGCATCAGCGGCAATTCGCCGCTCACGCCTTTGAGTGATACGTTGGCAGAGACGAGCAACTCGGCAAGCGACAACAATCATCCAATCGCACCAGCACCAGCACCAGCACCAGCACCGTCGCAGTTGCCAGCCAGTGTGCCAGCCAGCATTGATGACAACGAAGTGCAAGTCAGCAGTATCAGCGGGCGTTTTCAATTGCAGGCAGATAAAGCGCACTGGAGTGCGTTATTGCTGGAACATATTCCAGAGATTTCCAGTAATGCCGATCCGCAAAATATTACGCCCGGCCTGATCCGTAAATTACGCACCGATATCAGCGGCATCCTGGCGACGGAGGGATATTTCTCGCCGCAAATCACATTTCAGATACCGGATACTGCTTCTGAAGCATTGATTACTCACAGTGTAAAGTTGGTCCGTATCATCGTTCAGCCGGGACAGCGCAGCGTGATCGAAAACGTATCGATCAATATCAGCGGTCCATTGGGAATTGCGGTAGCAGCAGGGGATGCTGATGCGAATCAGCTCAGGCATGCCTTGCAGCAGGATTGGGGTCTGCCGGTCGGACAGGCATTTAGAGAGGCCGACTGGAGTGATGCAAAAGCGCAATTGCTGGAGGCGCTGCGTTCCAATACTTATGCGGCAGCAAACCTGAACAATAGTGAAGCGAACATCGATGCGGATCATTATCGCGGCATACTTCAACTTGATATTGACAGTGGGCCGCCATTCCGGCTTGGCGATCTGCACATCACTGGCCTGCAACGTTATTCACCGTGGTTGTTACAGCGCTATCTACCTCCCGCAAAAGGAGAGTTGTATTCCCGTGAGCGATTGCTTGATTTTCAGCGTGCTTTGCAGAATTCACCTTATTTTGCGACGGTCGCCGTTGGGATTGATCCTGATCCAGAGAATGCCGCTGCAGTTCCCGTTGATGTTACTGTTGTAGAGCGCAAAGCACGTGATTTGAGCTTTGGTATCGGCTACAGTAGTAATACAGGATTTCGTGGCGAAGTGGCTTACCGTGACAGAGATATCGCCAGTCAGGCATGGGATTTACGTAGTGCAATTCGTATTGAGCAAAAGCGGCAGTTGGGTTATGTCGATATTTATTTGCCTCCCCGCGAGAATCATTATCTGGATTCATTTGGCGTGCTCTCTGAGAGACAAAATGTATCCGGTGTGATTTCTAACCGGAATGCCCTTGGAGTCAAAAGAACCAGCACATCAGGGCATCTGGAACAGCGCCTTGGCCTGAATATCACACGCGAAAAAATAACAGTCCAAGGGGAAGCGGAAGAAATCAATAAAGCGCTGGTCGCCAGTATCGGCTGGACGTGGCGTGACGTGGACGATGCTTTTGCTCCCCGACGTGGTCAGATCCTACAATTGGATATTGCTGCCTCTGAAAAGCGGTTACTGTCTGATCAGCGTTTTATCCGCACCTATGCAAAATATCAGCGCTGGATACCGCTTGGAAATACGGACAGCTTCATCCTGAGAGCGGAACTGGGTGATGTTTTTTCCAGATCGAGTACCGGTATTCCAGAAGATTATTTATTCCGTACCGGTGGTAGTACGACGGTGCGTGGCTATTCTTATCAGAGCCTGGGGATACAACATGTTGATGCTGTCACCGGAGGACGTGTGATGGCGGTTGCCAGCGCAGAATATGTGCATTGGTTGAATGCTGACTGGGGTGCTGCCGGTTTTGTTGACGCGGGGGATGCCGCAGATGCGTGGCGCGATCTGAATATACGGCAGGCAGTCGGCATCGGTGCACGCTATCGCACACCGGCAGGCCCTATCGCGCTTGATCTTGCCTATGGTCGTCAGTCTAAAAAATTAAGGCTTGATTTTTCTATTGCGATCGCCTTCTGATATGAAATCAACAGAGACAGAGCCTACCGCAATCACGACCAGCACTGCACAGTTGCAGAGTGACGCTTCAGATATTGATCGGTCGATCACTGAGTCGATTAATGAGTCGATTAATGAGTCGATTAATGAGTCGATTAATGAGTCGATCGCTGAATCACATCATCCGGATCATGCCGATCTGCCTAAGCGACAAGCTCATGTAAAACGGCGCGGAATATGGCTGGGCATGCTTTGCGTTGGTCTCGCCATCACCATCGGCATGATGGCACTGTTTGCTCTGGTCGCCACGGACACCGGTACGCGTCTGCTATTGTCCACGGTAGAAAAAGCCAGTGCCGGCAAACTCAGTGTGACGGGTGTTCGGGGCAGGTTGATAGACAAGCTGAGTCTGGAACATGTGCTGTTCAAGACACCGGATGTACGAATTGAAGGACACGCACTCCAATTTCAATGGCAACCGTCTGCGCTTTGGAACCGGCATATTCAGTTTGATCAATTACAGGCGACAAGCCTGAGTATTGCCAGTGCGCCCAGCGATAAAGCATTTCAGTTGCCTGCTGATCTCAGTCTGCCGTTCAGCGTCCATGTTTCGCAATTTGCAGTAGCGCGCCTGGCGATCTCTGCATTGCAAAAGGACGGGCAACTGACCGAGACTTTGCAATTGTCAGCAGCCAGCGGACAGTTTTCTTACGCACATCAGCAATTTGATTGGCAGACCAATGTCAACACGCCGTGGGGAGGTGTCCAACTCGAATCGAGAATGGCGAGCCGCTCACCGTTTGCGATCAAGGGGAAGTTGCATTGGCAAGGACAGGCGATCAAAGAAATTCCACCTACGCTTGTTGACGGCGAACTCAGTGGTAGCCTGACTGCCTTACAGCTTGCATTGAATGCGAGAGTGCAGTCAGCCGCCCGGTCACAAACTGCACCGTCATCGACTTCGCCATCAGCAATACCGGCTGCCAGCCGCTTGCGGGGCACAGTACTGGCGTTGCTTGCGCCATTTGATGCCCAACAACCTATCCGAAGTATGCAGCTGGATGTGCAACATCTGAACCCGGCGGAATGGAATGCTGCTGCCCCCAACGCCGATCTGCGGCTGCTATTTGATTTGCAGCCATCATTAAAAGAAAAACAGACCGCGTTGCTGGCAGGCAGGTTGCATCTGACCAATACCAAGGTGATGGCCTGGAATCAAGGCGGACTGCCGTTGCAGTCACTGGATGGCAGACTGGTCTGGAACGGTCAGACGTTTTCGTTGGCGGAGATGGCACTCATACTGGCGGGCAAAGGGCGGCTGGACGGTCATGCAGAATATGATTGGCGGAAAGGCGGTCATCAGGTTAACGCTGCACTCACCTTGTCTGATGTAGATTTGAAATTAATCGATCAGCGTTTACACACCAGCAAAATCAAAGGCGCTGTCAATATCAACACGACGCCGGATCAGCTCATTCAGCTTCAGGCGCAGCTGACAGATGTTCGTGCAAGTTTGAAGGCGGAGGGCAGTTATCAGCCGACTAATGGAATGTTGAGTCTGCGTCAGTTTTTATTAAAGGCAGATGATGCACAAGCCAGTGGTAGCGGCGACTTGTCGTTGAAAGGCGAACAGAGTTTGCATCTGAAGATGCAATTGTCCCAATTTGATCCTGCCCGTTGGATCGCAAGTCCTTCAGGCAGAATACAGGCAGAAGCGACTGTGCAAGGGCGACTCCAGCCACATATCAGCCTGCAAGCCAAGGTGCAGCACTTGCAAGGTCACTATGCCGGACAAGCATTAGAAGGCGGAGTCGATGTGCAGTGGCAGCAACATCAACTGGCAATACAGCAATTACATCTGCTATGGGGTAGCAATCGCTTGTCCGCAAACGGAAGCTGGGGCGGTGCCAATGATGTACTGCATCTGAATCTGGAAGCGCCGCAACTCAGCAGTTTCAATACCATATTAGCTCCCTGGAAAATGGCATTAGAGGGAAGCATGACATTGCAGGGCAGTATTCAAGGGCGCCTCAGCAGCCCGGGAGTTCAATTCAATTTGCAGGCAGAGAAACTGAAACTGGAACAACATGCAGATAGTCAAAACACGCGCAGTGTCAACAGCATCAGCATTGCCAGCGTGCATGCCAATATGGATCTGGATAAGGCAAGTAATGGCGCATGGAAGGGCGAGCTGGATGCCAGACAATTGCTGGTTGAGACGCTGGGCTTCAGCGCTCAGGCTGACTCTGGTGGCGTACCAGGTCTGAATCATGTAGAGCAATTGCATCTGCAATTCAATGGCAAACGTTCATTGCATGATGTGACGTTGCAGGCGCAGTTTGCCGGTCAGCGAAAGATGAGTGTATCGGCGACAGGCGGATTATCAGAAGAGGCGAATGCATCAGCGCCATTTTGGAAAGGTCAATTGCAATCCCTCGTCTTACAAGGAAAAACCGAGGCCCGCTTACAGAAGGCTGCCAGCGTGCAAGTCTCGTCGGGTAGTTTGAAGCTAGGTGCTTTTCAATTGCAAAGTGCATTAGGCAGTATGTATCTTGATCAGTTGGAATGGGCGCCGGGAGTGTTGCTGACGCAGGGGCATCTGGAGCAGGCGAGCGTGGTTGATATTGCACAATTGGTTTGGCCGCAATATGCCGTCACTGGAAATCTGAAGATGAATGCGCAATGGAATCTGCGCTGGAAAGAGAGCGTGCAGGGGCAGGTGCAGTTACAGCGACAAAGTGGTGATCTGCGCTTGAATGATCTGGATGGTACTGGCGTGCCGTTACCATTGGGCATACAAGACCTGCAAATGCAGTTGCGCATGGGAGGATTAGCGGCTGGCACAGATGGCGAACAGATCAATCTCACGCTCAATGCCAATGGTAGTCGTTTAGGTGTCTGGAATGCCAGTGCCAGTTCCGTCATCAGTAAGCAGCAAGGCCAATGGACCGTCGCGCAGGATGCCGGATTGCAGGGGAAAGTCAGCGCATCGATTCCTGATTTGCAATGGCTTGGCCCCTGGTTGAATCCTGGTCTGGTATTAAAAGGTCGGCTCAATGTGGAGGCGACTGTGGCTGGAAGCATAGGCAAACCACGTTACCACGCTGATCTGACTGGACGTGGACTGGAACTGGCGTTTGCATCTGAGGGAGTGCTGTTGCCTAATGGCAGCCTGGATGCACAAATTGACGATACCAGAATCAAACTGAGTCGTTTACAGTTCAGCAATAACGTCACTGGAATGCCGCATCATGCGCAATTTCAGGATGTGGACTGGACTGGCAGGCAGGGCGAATTTAAAGCCAGTGGAGAAATCGATATTGGTAAGGAAACGGGGAGTATTCAGGCGGACTGGCGCCAGTTCCCCCTATTGCAGCGCAAGGATCGCTGGCTGGTTGTCTCAGGTCAGGCGAGTATTGTTGAAGCTAATCGTATCTGGTCATTGACGGGTAAAGTCAATACGGATGGTGCTTATTTCAAGTTACCTAAATTACCCCCTCCAAGCCTGTCCAGTGATGTGAAGGTGAGCCGCGCCGTAGACAAAGGCCGTAACAAAGCAGGCGAGATTGAGCCTACCAAAAAAGGAATTAAAACCCGGCTGGATGTCAGTTTTGATATGGGACAGCGTTTTGTATTCGTGGGGCGCGGCCTGGATACTGCATTAGAAGGCAGCCTGCGTTTACGCTCTATCGATGGCAGCCCCTTGCAGGCGAATGGTTCTATTCGCACGACGAAAGGTTCTTACGAAGGATACGGTCAGCAATTGGCGATTGAGCGCGGCATTCTGAACTTTCAAGGCTCTCCTTCCAATCCAGGTTTGAATATCCGTGCCTTGCGGCAAGGACTGGCAGTGGAAGCGGGTGTTGAAATTGTCGGAACGGTGGTCTCGCCACAAGTCAGGCTGGTCTCTGAACCCGCCGTGCCAGATGCCGAAAAATTATCATGGCTGGTGTTGGGGCGTGGTTCGGATCAGCTTGCCGGTGGCGATGCATCCTTGTTAATGTCAGCCGCATCGGCGATTTTTGGAGGTGATGGCAGTCGTAATATCCCTCGTTATATTGTACAAGGGCTGGGATTTGATGAATTTTCTATCGGTGCTTCTGGCAGCACTTCCGGCTCCCGCTTGCCTGGTCAGACTGTTGCAGGGTCCACAGGGTCAGCGTCCACCAGCAGCGATCAGGTCGTCAGCGTTGCCAAGCGTCTTGTACCGGGGCTGGTATTGTCGGTGGAACGAGGCTTGTCCGATGCCAGCGGCGCCATCAAGCTCACCTGGCAATTGACACGCCGGATTACGGTGGTTGGGCGTACGGGCAGTGAATCTGCTGTGGACGTGAATTACACCTTCTCCTTCCATTGAACATAGGTGGCTAAATGCTCGACAAATGGGAGTATCGAATTCAGTATTCTCGCCAAGTACCGATCTGCCAGTGTCTGCGGCGATAATCTTGCTCCGTGAACCGACTTTGTAATAGAACGTAGCAAGAACGAAGAGCAGGACCGTAGTCGGTTTATAATTTCACCTTAGCAAGATTAAATTTTATTTTCGCTATCAACATTCCTCCGCGCAACCGGAACCAAGTTATCCATAGCGAGTCACATACGGTTATGAATCAGGCCTTAGCATCAGGTAATCCACATTTTCGCAAGAAGCAGTCAGGAGGATGGCGATCTATTCTGCTGGCCGTGTCTGTGCATATCTTATTGCTCGCTTTTCTTTGGATTGGTGTGCGCTGGCAAAACAAAGAAGCAACCGCGGTCGAAGCCGAAGTGTGGGATATGACAACGCGCGAGGCTGCACCCAAGCCGGTTGCCGTCGAGGAGCCATCACCAGAACCTGAACCTGTTCAGACAACGCCACCACCACGTCCTGCAGTTCAGGCGCCAGTACAGAAAGAGGATCCTCAGATCGCTCTTGAGCAAGAAAAAAAACGCAAACTGCTTGAGAAGAAAAAAGAAGCGGAGCATCAGCAAGAGCTGGCCGAGGAAAAGCGTCGACTCGACAAAGAACTACAGGTAAAAAAAGAGAAGGAACGTGAGAAATTGCGTGAACAGGAACTCGAAAAAGAGCGACTGAGGGAAAAAGATAAAGAGCGCGAAAAAGAGCGTGATAAGGAGCGTGATAAGGAGCGCGAAAAACAAAAACTGGCAGATCAGAAGGTGCAACAAGCGAAGGATAAGGCTGCCAGCGATAAGATTTTTAAAGAAGATATGAAACGACTCGCGGCGCAGGCGGGTGTGACTGGGAGCGGTGGTAATGGTACTGCTGCAAAATCCACTGGCAATAATCGTGGTGATCCAAGTTATGCAGCAAAAATTGCGGCTAAAGTACGTTCAAATACGATTTTTAACGCCATTGATGTTTCTGATGGCAATCCGACTGTGGAATATCGTATTGAGCTGTTGCCAGATGGGTCACTCCGTGGTGCAATACGCAAACTCAAATCGTCGGGTATTGCCAGTTTTGATGAGGCAGTTGCAAAAGGAATTGAGAAATCAGCACCATTTCCCAAAGATAAAACTGGTGCGCCGCCACCGAGTATTGATTTGGTGTATCGAATGAAGGAAGAATAAATTCTGATGATGTCTATGCTAAAAAAACATGCTGTAAAAGTGGTCTTCAGCACCGTATTGACCACGATAGGTAGTATGGCGATCGTAGCCCCTGTTTATGCCCAATTGCGCGTTGAAGTTTCCGGGGTTGGTTCTAACCAGATTCCTGTGGCGATTGCTGCTTTTGCCGATGAAGGGCTGACGCCGCAGCAGGTCACGACCATTATTAAAGATGATCTGGTACGTAGTGGCTATTTCAAAATTATTGATGTCGCTACTGTGATGACAGAAACCACACCGATTAATTTTGGTGAATGGAAATCCAAAGGTGCGGATGCGCTCGTCGTGGGTAGCGTGCAACGTCTCAGTGATGGTCGCTTTGATGTCCGTTACAAATTAATGGACACCTTGAAATCGGCAACTCTTTCGGGTTTTTCCTTGGCCACTCCACCGGCAAATACTCGTCTGACCGCCCACCGGATTGCGGATGATATTTACGAAAAGCTGATTGGTGTCCGTGGTGCGTTTTCAACTCGGGTTGCTTATGTGACTAAAGCCGGTTCTGAATACCGTCTGGAGGTGGCAGACGCTGATGGTGAAGGAACCCAGGTTGCCTTGCGTTCGAATGAGCCAATTATTTCTCCTGCATGGTCACCGGACGGTACCAAGGTCGCCTATGTTTCTTTTGAAGCGAAAAAGCCAGTGGTTTATGTGCAGAACCTGGTCACTCGTGAACGCACGGTCATTGCCAACTATAAGGGAAGTAATTCGGCTCCCGCATGGTCACCAGATGGCAGCAAACTGGCGATTGCTTTATCACGCGATGGCCTGACACAGATATTTACGGTCAACGCTAATGGCAGCGGTTTGCAAAAACTGACCAGTAGTAGCGGAATCGATACGGAACCGCAATTTTCAGCGGATGGTCAATCAATTTACTTTCTGAGTGACCGTAGCGGAGGTCCGCAAATCTACCGTATGAGTGTGAATGGCGGCGAAGCAAAGAGAGTCACCTTCAGCGGGAGTTATAATATTACTCCGCGCATATCACCGGATGGCAGAACTCTGGCCTATATTTCGCGCCGCGAAGGAAAATTCCAGTTATATGTTCTGGATCTTGCCAGTGGCCAGGAGCAGCGCTTGTCTGATACGACAAAAGACGAGTCGCCGAGTTTTTCGCCAAATGGCCGCTACATCATGTATGCGACAGAGTCCGGTCGTCGCGGATCACTGGCCGTGGTGTCGGTGGATGGCAAAGTGAAACAAAAATTGACGGTTCAGGCCGGAGATATTCGGGAGCCCACTTGGGGTCCTTTCATGAAATAGCTGTAATTTACTTTATTCATTAGGAGAAAAAATGCGTTTCACATCTCAATCCAAGACATTAGCACTGTTGATTTCCAGCGTTGTGCTGATGACAGCATGCGCTTCCAAAGTACCTCTCGAAGACAAAGCTAAAGTGGAAGACAAATCCGCGAACGCGACAGCAACTCAAGCTGATCCGCGTTCCGTGAATACTGTTAACACTGGCTCTGTTGATCCATTGACTCAGGGTGCGTTGGCAAAACGTAGTGTTTATTTTGATTTTGACAGCTATGTTGTTAAAGATGAATACAAATCTCTGGTGGAAGCACACTCTAAGTTCTTGACGACGAATAAGACCAGAAAAATCCTAATCCAGGGAAATACGGATGAGCGCGGTGGTCGTGAATACAATCTGGCATTGGGTCAGAAACGTGCAGAAGCTGTTCGCAAATCCTTGAGTTTGCTGGGTGTATCCGAGTCACAGGTAGAAGCGGTTTCTCTGGGTAAAGAAAAGCCAAAAGCAACTGGCAGCGATGAAGCATCCTGGGCAGAAAACCGTCGTTCCGACATCATTTATCAGTAATTTTTGATGAGTGACAGACTTGGCGGTAGATAATGATTGCCGAGTCTGACGCGGGGCTCATGCCGGATTTTCTTTATAGGAAGTCCGGCTTATTTGTATTGATTCAAGATTTTAGACTTCCTGAGACTGCTATGAAATTTATCTCTGTCCGTCAGACCATCCTCATTGCCGCGCTTGGCGTAGCAATATTACCTGCGGTATCTTCTGCAGGGATTTTTGATGACGATGAGGCGCGTAAAGCAATTCTGGATTTGCGCAGTAAAGTCGACGCGGTCAACACACGCCTCGATACCAAGTTGGAAACCAAGGCAGATAAAAGCAGTGCGCTGGATTTGGCGAACCAGAATGAGTTATTAAGCGCAGAGATTGCCAAGTTGCGAGGACAGATCGAGGTGTTGATGAACGATCTGGCGAATGCCCAGCGACGCCAGCAGGATTTTTATGTGGATCTGGATAATCGACTTCGTAAAGTAGAGCCTCAGCGGATGACGGTGGATGGTAAGGAAGCGACGGTTGAAGTCAATGAACAACGTGCTTTTGACTCTGCACTGACATTGTTTAAAGGCGCTGAATATAAAAATTCAGCAGCGGCGTTTTCCAGTTTTCTGATGAATTACCCACAGTCGGCCTATGCAGGCTCGGCACAGTACTGGCTTGGCAGCTCTTATTATGCGCAGCGTGATTGCAAGAATACTATTCCGGCAATGCAACAGCTGGCAAAACTCTATCCTGATCACCCCAAAACACCCGATGCACTGTTGAATGTGGCGGGTTGCTACGGAGAATTAAAAGATAAAAATGCCAGTAAAAAGGCATTGGAAAGTCTGATTACACGCTATCCCGATACTGAAGCCGCGCAAGCGGCGAAAAGTCGTCTGACAGCCTTGAAATAAGGCGGTCGCGGATTGAATGTAGGGACGCCCATTGACAGGAGGGCGTCTACCCCATATAATCTCGGTCTTTCGGGTCGTTAGCTCAGCTGGTAGAGCAGCGGACTTTTAATCCGTTGGTCGCAGGTTCGAATCCCGCACGGCCTACCACGAATACAAAAAGCTTATTGCAGCATTAAAGCTTTTATCTTTTTTAGCAAGTTTTGGGTCGTTAGCTCAGCTGGTAGAGCAGCGGACTTTTAATCCGTTGGTCGCAGGTTCGAATCCCGCACGGCCTACCAAAAATTTCAAAAAAGCCTACGAACCTCGGTTCGTGGGCTTTTTTTTCTAGTCCATTTTTGATTCCGCCTGTTCTCTCAACTCTCTTGATGCTGGTGCACATTATTCCCTGGGGGAAAGGTAGGAAAATTGAAACCGGCGATCCAGTCAGTTCTCACCCCGTTCATCCTGGATATGAGACCTATCGCTTCTGTCACATAACCATATCCCCATGTGGATACTCTCAATAGGCAGCCGATCTCTGTCATTCGAAGTGACTCGTTAAAGCTCTTTAGCCCACATGCCCCAACAAAACATTGTCATGCTTTCGAATGGCGTCTCATCGGTATACCGCATTACTAAAGGGTAAGGCCACCAAGACAATCCAAAAAGAATCTCTTGATCCGATCATGTTGTCTGCTGCTAAGATAATACCCATCAATACTGAAGCTATCGTACGTTCTCGAAAACACCTTAGTTTGTCGTAAGGGATAGATAACCGCATGCGCGCATTACATCGTGCTTGCGCGTAAATTACTACGTCATCACTTGCAACGTCCTCAATGAAAATTTCAAATAAATCATGGAACCCTACAACATTATATTCATGCTCATTATTGCTCTTGCACTTCTCGCTTTTTATGTGAAAAAATCAATTAAATTGTCAAAATTGGTAGATGTAGCTGTCACGGAAATCAAAGAAAAAGAAAATATGATCAAAGAAATTACAGTTGAACTAGTGCGATACAAAAATGATTTTGCTGAAGCGACAAAAACACACAATGAATACATAAATAGGTTTGAGAAAATAACTAATATTGAAGACGAAATAAAAAAAGTATTAAAAATGAAGGAAGATGAAGAAAAATCAGTTGAAGAGATTCGAAAAGCATATAAAGCGAAGAGGGAAGTATTTGACTCGTTAGTGAGAGAAGCTGCGATATATGACGAAACCATTGAGCTATCTGAGCTGGGCTTTTATAAACACCATTACGATTTCGAAACAACTGAAGACTACAAAAACGAATTGGAAAAAGTAAAAACGCAACAAAAGGAAATGGTAAGCCTAAAAACTGCAATTAACTGCACAACAACCTGGGAAATTAACGGCAACAAAACCAAGGGGAAAGCATTTTCCAATAAGGGTATTCGCCTAACAGGTCGAGCCTTCAATAATGAGTGCGATGCTGCAATTTCCAGCGCAAGATGGAACAATGCAACAAGGATAGAAGAGCGAATAGTTAAAGCATTCGAATCAATCAACAAGCTCAATGAAGAAAATTCAATTGTAATCTCTCGTGCATATCTGGAGCTCAAACTTAAAGAGTTCAGGTTGGCATATGAGTTACAAGACAAGCGTCAAAAAATAAAAGAGGAGCAATTTGCCATTCGTCAGCAAATGCGAGAGGAAGCAAAACTGCAAGAAGAAAGCGAGGCCGCGTTTCGAGAAGAGGAGCGTTATAAGAAGATGCTAGAAAAAGCGATGATTGAAGTGGAAACAGCAACAGGAAAAAAACTATCCGAACTTCAGCAAAGCATAGCAACATTGACCACTGACTTATCTATTGCACATGAAAAAAGTGAACGTGCGTTATCCATGGCACAACAAACAAAAGCAGGCCATGTTTATATTATCTCGAATGCAGGATCTTTTGGTGAAAATGTCTACAAAATAGGAATGACTCGCCGTCTTGAACCTATCGATCGAGTAAAAGAGCTTGGAAATGCTAGCGTACCATTTACCTTCGACCTTCATGCAATGATTTACTCAAGTGATGCACCCGCGCTTGAAAATAAACTACATAAAATATTTGATGCTCATAGAATTAATTTAGTAAATAATAGAAAAGAATTTTTCAGAACAAGCTTAGAGTCCATTGAAAAAGCGGTCAAAGAAAATTGCGAAAATGTAGAATTTTATTCAGTATCAGAAGCAAGAGACTACAGGGAGTCAGTCGCCATTCTAGCTCAACGCTCTGAGCAGCAAGCAATGAATGATGCGCGAACAGAATTCCCCATAGAAATATAAAATACATTCGACCATAGCTTTCCGCATAGATTCTTAAAGTTGATCCCTAATACAGCTCAAGCCTTCGCAAGGTCTTGGGCTTTTTATTTTCGACGCTGAAAAGGAAAGTGCGACCTCCATCAATTGGTGTGCAAGTCGATCGCACAGCCTCGAAAATACCGTTGGCTTACGGAAGTGTTGCCAACCACTTTCGAATCAAATATGCAATGGAATCCAGCCCAGTTCAGCATCATGAAGGTGCGATCAAATAGCCTAAATTAGTATCATTAAGATATAATATTTGTCGAGCAATGGACATACTACGGCTCCTGACTCAATAGGTGGCTCAATGAGAGAGAGCTAGCCTAGCTTAGGGTACTTTATCCGTTGGTCGCAGATTCGAATCCCCCACGGCATACTAAAACAAGAGGACTAAGGTTTAGCTTGGGTCCTTTTTTTGATATCCGATTTCTGGTTTCCGCATCCATTCCAGCATCAGTGTTGTTGTTCATCATTGACTCCTGCAGTTGGTCACTCACGGGTAGCGGTTCTCATTTATCATGTCGGCTGAGTATCGCCGACATTCAATAGCACGCCAATAGCACGCAGATCAACATGAAAAAAAATCCGGCTCAACACCATCAGCAAGACAGTCAAGAGAAGCATGATATCCGTCCCGGGCAATCAATTGAATTGCTCAAGGAATTACATATCCTGACACGCGATGGAAAAATGAATCAGGATAGCCGTCGCAAGCTGAAGCAGGTTTACCACCTGTATCAATTCATTGAACCGCTTTTGCAGTCGCTGGAAAAAGATCATGCCAACATCAGTCTGGTGGATCATGGCGCTGGAAAATCTTATCTCGGCTTTATCTTATATGATCTGTTTTTTAAGGCAGGTCAGACGCAAACCAATGCCCATATTTACGGCATAGAAACCCGTGACGAATTGGTGCAGAAATCGGCAGAACTGGCGCAGCGTCTTGATTTTCCCGGTATGTCTTTTCTGAATCTGTCAGTAGCGGAATCGATCAATTCAGATCAATTGCCAGATCGTATTGATATCGTGACTGCTTTGCATGCCTGCGATACGGCAACGGATGATGCCATTGAATTTGCGTTAAAGAAAAAAGCCAGATTCATGGTGCTGGTGCCTTGTTGTCAGGCAGAAGTGGCGTCCGAGTTGCGTAAAAATAAGAGTGATAGTGTGCGCAACAATCCCTTGTCGGAAATGTGGCGGCATCCGATACACACACGAGAATTCGGTAGTCAGATCACTAACGTGCTACGTTGTCTGCAACTCGAAGCGCATGGTTATCAAGTGCGTGTGACAGAGTTGGTGGGGTGGGAGCACTCCATGAAAAATGAACTGATTATTGCTGAATATAAAGGGCTGCCAGCGAAGCGTCCTGCTGAACGATTGGCTGAAGTACTCAAAACAACGGGCCTTGATAGTATGCAGCGACGTTTCTTTGTCACGCCTCCGGCTTCGTCACCTGCCGGTCATAAAAAATGATTAATATCATTTACATTGTATCTTGCTGAACATCTTTGTTTTAATTGACAGAAAAGGATAGAGAACATGCTGGCTGCCGTAGACCTTGGTTCCAACAGTTTTCGGCTGCATATTGCACGTCATGAAGGCAATGCGATACGCATTGTTAAAAGTGCGCGTGAACCAATTCGCCTTGCAGCAGGACTCGATCACGAAGGTAACCTCAGCGCAGAGGCGATGCAGATGGCGGTTGATTGTCTGACGCGTTTTCGCGAAGTGTTGAATGCCTATCCACTAGAGAACGTGCGCGTTGTCGCCACCAATACTGTCCGCATTGCCAGAAACGCCGCTGAATTGATGCCGCGCATTGAAGCAGCTATCGGTCTTCCAATTGATGTGATTTCTGGTGAAGAAGAAGGGCGCTTGATTTACATGGGCGTATCAAATGCCGTTGCCATTCCCGGCGAGCGGCGGCTGGTGATGGATATTGGCGGTGGCTCAACTGAAGTAATACTTGGCCGTGGTCATGAAATTGTCAAGGTGGAGTCCTTTAGTATTGGCACTGTCAATCACAGCGCAAATTTTTTCCCTGATGGTCATTTAACGGAAGCTGCGTTTGAAGCAGCCATTCTCTCCGCAAGATCGATGTTTGAAGATGCGGCTCCTTTGTATCAACCAGCCCACTGGCGCAAGGCCTACGGCTCATCCGGTACGATGAGAGCGATTTCTGATGCGATCCTCAAAGGTGGAATGGGTGATGGTAAGCTGACGCTGGCCAGCCTGAATCTGCTGAAACAATACTGCATACAATGTGGCAAACTGAGCGAGCTGGAACTGAGTGGTATCAAGCCTGAGCGTATTGCCATGGTTGTTGGTGGACTGGCGATTCTGATCGGGTTAATGACAGAGTTCAATATTGAAGTATTGTTGCCCATCGAAGCAGGTCTGCGTATGGGGGTGATGTGGGATTTATATCTACGGGCGACCAAACGGGACAGACGTGAGGTGTCCGTACACAAGATCGCACAATTGTTCCACACGGATATGTCACGCGCTAACCGTGTAGCGGATATGGTCAAATCGATTTATCTGCAATTGCGACCGGCTTCGGATATTTATTCGCGTTTGCTGCAATGGAGCGCCACGCTGCATGAAGTCGGCATGGTGATTTCGCATACTGGCTATCATAAGCACGGTTCTTATATGATAGAAAATGCGGACATGGCCGGTTTTACGACGCGTGAGCAGCGCATCATGAGTAAGTTGATTCTGAGTCAGAAAGGTAATCTTCGTAAAATTTCGGAAGGGCTGGCTGATCCTGATTTTGCCAAAGCGGTGCTGGCGCTGCGCTTGTCAGTCATGCTGATGCATTCTCGCGCTGAAATCGATTACGAAGATATACGCCTGAAGATGAAAAAAAATATAGAACTCGATATGCGTCGTGATTGGGTATCATTGCATCCGACGGTGGCATATTGGCTGCAAAAAGAAATCGAATGCTGGCGCGAAATTGGCATCGAATTTCTCGTCAGGGCGAATGTCTGAAGCGCCGATTATGGATAGCTTCATCCAGATCAGTTAATCCAGATTTGAGTTCTGGGCGATTGTTCAGAGCTACTTCAGGGCTACAGTTCAGAGTTGTTTTAAGTAAAAAAGGAGACTGCGCAGAGTCTCCTTTTTTTATGTTGATTTCATTAATATCGGTGATGATGTCAGTTTAAAAATCAAACTGTGCAGAGACTTTGTATGTCCGGGGTGCTCCTGGGAAAATATAACCGCCCAGAGACTGAGTGGCATCCCGCCAGTAGAATTTATCAAGCACATTGTCGATATTCAGACGCAAGGTTGCCGTAGTGCCTGCCATCTGTACCACGTAACGCGCACCGGCATTGAATACCTGATAGCCCGGAACAAGTACTTTGTTGTCGACTGAAAAGGCCTTATTGCCAGAATATTGCCAACTTGTATTCAAGCTCAGACCTTTGATCTGGCTGACGGCATAATCCGCATATACTGTGGATTTGAGTTTGGGAACGTTCAGAACGCGCTTGCCATCAATATCCGTGTTGCCGGTATCCTGTTGCGTCGTATCCAATGCAGTCATGCTGGCACCCAGAGTCAGTTGCGAGCTCAGTTTTCCTTGTGCCGATAATTCCAGACCTGTATGTTGCGCTTCTCCATTTTGCACATACACGTTGGCGCTATTCGTATATTCCAGTGGTTTTTGTATGCGGAAAATTGCTGCTGAAATACTCAGGTGAGAATCAATATCCGCTTTGCCGCCAAACTCGATTTGTTTGGATCGCGCCGGACTCATCATACTATTTTGATTGAGTGTACCGAATGGTGCGATACCACCATGCTCCAGTCCTTGCGCAAAGGATGCATACAAAGAAACCGTGTGTACCGGTTGATAAACGATGCCAGCATTCGACACCCATGTGCTGCGCTCATCACCAGACACACTTGCCTGGGTGCGCTCTATATGCAGGCGGCGGGTGCCGAGATGCAGTTTCCATGCGTCATTCAGACTGATAATGTCTTGTACAAATACCGACCATTCTTTATCTGTGCGACGCAGACTGGCAGCACCGGGCTGATTGGTGGATGGTGCTACGGCGACGGAACGGAACAGATTGCTGGTGCCGGCGAAATCGTAAATATAGTCACCAAAATAATCGCGGCGACGTGAGCTGGAAACCCCGGTTGCCAGCACATGGCCGATGTTGCCGGTCATCAGTTGGCCGTTGAGCAGTAACTGTGTTCCGAGCAGAGATTTGGATTCGTTCAGGCTGCGGTAATCGTAGACATCATAGTCGCCGTTAGCACAGTAGCCCGGATACAGATTGGCAGCACTGCAACCGTATGGAAACGCTGTGTAGTCATTGCGTTTGAACTCGTGTTGATTGGCTGACACACTGGCGCGCCAGTCTTGATTGAGCTGATAGTCGAAACGCAGCCCCAGATTGCTATCGCGCGTATCCACAGGTTTTGCCCATGGTTGGTCATTGAGCATCAGATCGGCATTGACGTTGCGCGGCAGATCTGTGCCGTTGATCAACTGGAAGCCTGGTACGGATAATTGCGATTTATGCTGATAGTCCAGATCGATCTGCAATAATGCCTTGGACGATATATGCCAATCGATCGCTCCTGAGATGAATTGGCGCTCGCCATTGGCACCTTTCACATAAGAGCGCAGTCGCTCTGTTGCCGCATTGATGCGATACCCAAATTGCTGATCGCTTGTCATGCCACCCAGATCAATACTGCCGTAGAGCGTGCCCCGTTCTGATATCTCTGTGCTGATGCTGCGCAGGTTGTTGGCGGTCGGGCGTTTTGTGACGTAATTAATGATCCCGCCGGGAGTAGCAAAGCCAGATTGAAAGCCAGAAATACCTTTCAATATTTCTATACGCTCTTTGTTTTCGAGTGGAATGGATGCGTCGCCTGGAATGGCAAAACCATCTTTGCGATAACTGCTGGAATTATCAAGAGCAAAACCGCGTATGGAAAACTGCTCTGCATAGCCTACGGCGTTATACGCATCATTGACGCTGGCATCGTACTTCATTGCATCTGTTGTCTGACGTATACGCAGGTCTTGTATTTGCTGCGTGCTCCATGCGTTCACAGAGAAGGGGGTATCCAGTGCGGTCGTCTCGATAAAGCCGGCCGCTTTGCTCAGGTCAGTTTTGTTTTGAGTCAGTTTATTACCGCTGATGACGACTTCCGTCACTGAGGGGGAGGTGGTTTGTGCTTGTACGGCGGAATGCAGGGCGAATGCCTGTGCAATAGAAAACGCCAATATTGAAGTGCGGAAAGTGGAAAAGTGTTGGTGTGCCATGTTGTGCTCGTTTAGCTGCGACAGCGCGGGAGCAAACAAAGCAGGGATATGCAGCAGGTGCAAACTTTGCGCTTCCCTTCGCTGGCATTATCCAGATCAGGTAGGAGGGACTGTCTCACCCGGAAAAATCCAGGACCCCTAGCGAGCTCGTAATGTAACACAAACGTGTAGCACAAGACAGGTAAGCTGAAACAGGTTGCTCGCCGTGATGACGGCTCCCTGTTTCTTTGCTGACGCCTGCGATCAGGCATTTTTATGCCTATTTGGCGTATTTTATACTGGGGGGAGTATTATTTTTTATGCCTTTGATTATGCCGACATCAAAGCGGATTTTACTTATACTCCCCGATTTTCTTTGTAAAACCCAATCCATAAACCTTCAGCGGAATAGACCAGCAAGGCGGCCCAGATCGCGATGAAGCCTGCCAGTCTGTGTTGGTCAAATGGCTCACCAAATAACAACACTCCCGTTAAAAACTGCAAGGACGGAGCGATATATTGCAGCAAACCTAAAGTCGACATCGGAATCATGCGCGCACCCGCCGCAAACAACAGCAATGGAATCGCGGTGACAGGGCCGCTTGCCAGCAGTAGTAACTGTATGTCCGACGTTTGCGTCAACAGCGCATTCTGCCCCTCGGCGGTCAGCCAGAGCAAATAGCCCAGCGCAAATGGGAATAGCATGCCGGTTTCCAATGACAAGCCTTCTAATGCACCGAGCTGTGATGTTTTGCGAATCAGGCCATAGGTGCCGAACGTGAGCGCCAGTATCAAGGCAATCCATGGCAGATGACCAGCTTGCCATGTCAGCCAGCCGACGCCCGCTGCGGCCAGCGATACCGCCAGCCATTGCATTTTGCGCAGACGTTCACCCAGCAGCATGTAACCGAGCAGGATATTCACTAGCGGAGTAATGAAATAGCCGAGGCTGGCATCGATCACGTGTCCATGATTGATCGCCCAGATATACACAAACCAGTTTGCCGACAACAGCAACGCGCTACCGGCAAAGCTGGCGAGCAGTCGCGGCTGCTTCAAGGTCAGCGCTATCCATGACCATTGTTGACGCCATGCCAGCACGACAGCCAGAAATATCAGCGACCACACCATGCGGTTCAGTAAAATTTCTAATGCAGGAACCGTGTGAAGTGCTTTGAAATACAGTGGAAATAAGCCCCAGACAATGTACGAGGACCCGGCAAATAAAATGCCTTTGCGCATAAACGACAACTCCAAAAAAGAAGGTCGCTGTTGCGACCTGATGTCCCTATTATCGCCGGAAACTGGATTGCTTGCAGGGAAGTGTTTTATCGGCAATCTTTGCAGTGGTGCATGGAGGCGATGACATACGCTCGTTTATTCAGGCATTCCTTCAATGAGTCCTTTATGATTGATTCATTGACTTGCTACGAGCGACGGTGAGATGTTTGCATAGTATTTCTGTGCCATCCAGTATGCGCGGCCCCGCGCGATTGAGAAGATCGGCTTTGATCGTATAAAACTGCTGTTTCCGCACGGCGGTCAGCACCGGAAATGCCAACCAGTCCTGCAGTGCCTCCGTCGACTCGCCGGTAGTCAGCATGACATCGGGATTCGCGGCCAGCACCGCTTCAGTGGTAATTGTAGAACTGAGTTCCTTGAGTTTGCCAAACACGTTTCTACCACCACATAAACGGATTGCGCTTGATACCATATGATCGTCATTCAGTGTCATCAGGGGTTTGCGTACCATCTGATAAAACACACTGATGGGTTTGCTGGAAGCTGGTTGATAGGTTTTGCGCAAACCATCCAGACGTTTGCGAAATGCATCGGCAGCTGGTTTACCTACGGCGCTGGTGCCAGCGAGTATGGAAAAACGTTCCAGTGAAGTGGCGATCATTTCAAAATCATGTGGCTCGCTTTCAAATACAGTGATGTGATTCTGCCGTAACTTATTCGCCAGAATTTTTGCATTTCCTGTACCCCAGATGATGACCAGATCTGGCTTGAGTGCCAGCAGACGTTCAAGGTCTAGAGCAAAAATATTGCCGATCGATGGTAGTTTTTTTGCCGCTTCCGGGTAATCGCTGTAATCCGTGACTGCCACAATATTTTTGCCTGCTCCAGCTTCAAACAGTAACTCCGTGATGTGTGGAGCCAGGCTGACGATGCGTTGTGCGGGCTGCGCCAGACTGACCTGGCGCTGAGCATCATCTAACACCGTGACGGCCGCTTCACAGCGTTGCGCTGGCATGGTAAGCACCAGCGCAACGCTGCTGACTATACAGGCCATCCTGGCAAGTGAGGCCGCACGGTGAAGTAACATCAGATTTCCAGATTGTCGATCAAACGCGTGCCGCCGAGCTTGGCTGCCGCCACGACGACCAGCGGCGCTTTTTGTGCAATGTCGCCAGCAGATGGCGGTTGCAGATCTGCCTGTTTGCGGATGGAAATATAGTCGGGCTTCCAATGACGGTCTGCCAGTTTGCTCATGGCCTGGCGTTCCAGCTCAAACATATCAAGATGGCCGGCACGCACTTCGGCAGCCACTTCATTCAATACCCGATACAGAACAGGCGCTTCGGCACGCTCTTCGGGCGACAGATACATATTGCGCGATGACAGTGCCAAACCGTCTTCTGCACGATAAGTATCGGCCGCGATAATTTCTGTGGGCAGCGCAAACTGTTTGCTCATATTGCGGATGATCATCAGTTGTTGGTAATCCTTTTTACCAAATACGGCGACACGTGGTTGTACGCAGGAAAATAACTTCAAAACCACTGTCGTCACGCCGGTAAAAAATCCCGGACGGAATTCACCTTCGAGGATATTGCCCAAATCATCCGGTGGACGTACACGATACTCTTGTGGTTCCGGGTACAAGTCTTTTTCTGTAGGCGCGAACAAGACATACACGCCTTCTTTTTCCAGCTTCTCAACATCCGCCTGGAATGTGCGAGGATATTTGTCAAAGTCTTCATTGGGGCCGAATTGCAGACGATTCACAAAAATGGAGGCAACGACGGGGTCTCCATGTTTTTTTGCCATACGCATCAGAGACAGGTGGCCTTCGTGTAAATTGCCCATGGTCGGCACAAATGCGGTACGCAACTGACCACGTAACTGATCACGTAATTCTTCAATGGAGGAGATAATTTTCATGACAAATAGGAATGAGAGGTAAGTGTCGTCGGCTGGATCAATTGGGTGAATAAGCAAGACGCACATAAATGGGAGCAAATGCTTCCGCTTGAGTGATTTCGATCAAGGTTTCTTTGGCTAGTTCCAGCAATGCGACAAAATTGACAACCAATACCGGTGCCCCCCGGCTTGGATCAAACAAATCTGAAAATTCAACGAACTTGGCCGACTGCAATTTACGCAGAATACCGGACATATGCTCACGTACGGATAATTCTTCACGGCTGATCTTATGATGTGCAACCAATGTCGCTCTTTTCAGAACATCTGCCCAGGCGGCCTGGAGGTCGGCCACATCCACATGTGGCCAGTGCAATACCGTATTTTGTTCGACATAGACCTGCGCATGCAAAAAATCTCGACCTAGTTGCGGAATCGCATTCAGATCATAGGCGGCCAGTTTCATTTGCTCGTATTCGAGTAGACGACGTACCAGTTCCGCGCGTGGATCATCCGCTTCGTCACTAAGGTTGTTTTTGGTCGAGGGAAGCAACATGCGTGATTTAATTTCTATCAGCATGGCTGCCATCAGCAGATATTCTGCAGCAAGTTCCAGATTATGTTCGCGAATCTGATCAACGTATTTCAGGTATTGCAATGTGACTTGCGCCATTGGAATATCGAGAATATTGAAATTCTGCTTGCGGATCAGATACAGTAATAAATCCAGAGGGCCTTCGAATGCTTCCAGAAAAATTTCCAGCGCATCTGGCGGAATGTAGAGGTCATTCGGTAATTTGAACAGCGGCTCGCCGTACAATTTGGCAAACGCCAGACCGTCGACAGTATCAGGCGTGCTATCGGTAACGCCAACCAGCGGAAGTTCGGTTGGCGGTAGTACCTTGGTGTTCACGGTGCGCTCTGAAAAGAGGCTTAGCCTTTGTTCTGATAAACGTAAGGCTGTTGGGCAACGCGTGACTCAAGGTTGCGCTGTTGTGTATCCAGATCCAATGGCGCTTTATCCCACAACAAGGCGCGGCCATCACGCTGGCTCTGTTCCAATTTAGGGTTGGCTTGTTTCAAATTTTTGATGAAGTTGGTTGCTTCAGATTCGTACAGGGAGAATTGCTTGGAAAATTTCATGATTTGAAATAAACACTTAAAAGAACGATTAAAGCGGCATTTTACTCTGTATTTGTCACAAAACCGTATGCGATCATAATCAATAAGCCTCTCAGGCAACATTACGATCGCTTTTCTGTTTTACAGATCGCTGCTTGTCAGCCATTTTTGATGAGGCTGGGGTTTGTGATGCGTAAATTTTTCTAATAATTGATCAGGATCGGTTTCTGCATACAGCAGCTTCAGATGACTGTCGCGCAAAAAGCCTTGCTGACTGGTTTCTTGCAAAAATGCGAGAAGCGTATCGTAAAAACCATTGATATTGAATAAGCCCAGAGGTTTGTCATGAAAACCCAATTGCGACCAGGTAAATATCTCAAACAACTCTTCGAGCGTGCCAATGCCACCAGGCATGGCGATAAAAGCATCCGATCGTTCTGCCATCAACGCTTTTCGTTCATGCATATTGCTTACTACATGCAATTGACTTAATTCGACGTGACCCACTTCTTTATCCATTAACGCTTTTGGGATGACGCCAGTGACATGGCCTCCCAGACGTAATACTTCGTCTGCAATGATGCCCATCAAGCCTACGTTGCCACCGCCATACACCAAGCCCAGCTTCTTGTTGACCAGTGCCGCTGCCAATTGACGGGCGCCCGCTGCATAGGCCGGATTAATTCCGGCAGACGAGCCGCAGTAAACGCAGATGGCTTTCATGCGTGACTCATTTTCCGTAAGTAATCATCTGATAGCTGTTCAAATACCCGTTTAGTTTCACCGCGTAAATAGGGGCTAATCAGGACGATGACCTGATAGCAGCCGCGCGCCAACGACTCCGACATGGTTTGTAGTTCAGTGTATTTTCGCGGATTGCGTACGTATTCGTAAGATAGCCAGTAAGTCGCTACGACGACCATGTTGGTTGCCAGTGCATCAATGGCGATATCAGTCGCTTCAAATTCACCGTCAGCGCGCAAACCAATACATAGTTCGGTGGCGACTTTAATTTTATGATGAAGAATTTCCTTGAAATTCAGTTCCAGCTTGCGATTTCTTGAAAGCAGGTCATTCAGGTCGCGATAAAAGAAGCGATAGCGCCATACCAGTTCGAATGTGAGGTGCAGGTAGGTCCAGATATCCTGAATATTGGCTTTACGACCTTCAGGAAACGCTAATTTTTTATTAATTTCCGATTCAAACTGTACGAAAATCGAATTCACGATATCGTCTTTGTTCCGGAAATGGTAATACAGGTTACCAGGGGAGATATTCATCTCTTCCGCAATCACGGTTGTCGTGATATTTGGTTCGCCAAACTCATTAAACAGGCGTAGAGATAATTCTAAAATGCGTTCTCTGGTGCGACGAGGAGCTTTATGTTGCATGTCATTCTTCTCGATAAATTATTTCATAAGAATAACATTGATTAGTCCAACATTTAAACTGGTCTATGTACTTGCTTGCTTTTCTATGGCAGATGGAATGTGAACTAATCTAGTTTTAGCTAGTCGATCATGTAAAAATTGTCCGTTTTTATCCAGCCTGGCAGTCATGGCCCAGCCTGCAATGCCAATTGCCACCGTGACCATCATTGGCCATTCTTTCAGCCCGAGCTGGTAAGCGATACCCATGGCCGGTAAAAACCACATCAGCGACAAGCAATATCGGACAATCGCTTTGATGACGGGTAGTTTCCCACCATCCAGATCCGTGACGCGAATACGCCAAGTTTGCATGGCGAGGGTTTGCCCACTGCGACTCCAGCAAAATACAAAATAACAGCCAACCACCAGAAATAACCAGAATTGGCGTAAATGCCTGAGCATGAGTGCGTGTTTGCTTTGAGTAATTACATCAAACAAAAAGCTCGCAACGAATACAATGCCAAATAACAGCATTGCTTCGTAGACCATGCAAATGAGTCTGCAGCGTAATAAGGGGGCTTGCAATGATGCTTGTGTATCCGTAGTCACGTTTTATTGGTGTTTTATTGCGTTTATTTGGCAACTGTTTGCGAAGCCGCAGCAGGTGTCGTTGCAGAAGCTGGCTCAGGTATTGCCTGCGTTGCGGAAGCTGGAGTGGCTACGGCATTGCTGGCTGGCACAGCGACAACTGGGGCTATTGGCTTTGCAACCGGTGCGACTGGGTTGGACGCAAGTGGCTTGGGGCCAGTTTTCAGTGGCGCTAAAATGGGTTGGTTTTTCAACGCATCTGTTGATAAATTAGTCAGGCTTTTCTTTTTATTATGCTCGGTTGCCAGACGTTTTTTTTCTTCTTCGCTCAGCTGTTGGTATTGCTGCCACTGCGCCGACCTTTGTTCTGGTTTGACCTGCTTTGCATTGGCAAAATTTTCTCTTGCTGCCATGCGTTGTTCTGGCGTTAATTTTACCCAGTCGCGCATGCGCTCCTGCATACGCAACTGCTCATCCGGCTTCATTGCAGCGTAACGATTGGCTATTTCCAGCCATTTTTTCTTGTTCAGCTCATGCAACTTATCCCATTCCGTTACCAGTGGAGAAAGTGCTTGCTTTTGCGTCTGCGTCAATTCACTCCAAAGCGGTTTTGACACGATTGGAGCCGTTGCTGTCGTTTTGCCGGATGCCAAGGGAAGACTGGGTGCCGACGTACCACCAGCAATCGCATAGTGAATGCTGGTAGCTGTCAAAATCAGAAAAGGAATATAACGTTTTATCTGAAGCCGCACGCTTACTCCTCCGCTTTATTTAAATAAGCAGAAAAGCCTGTATCGATATAGGCGGCTGGCGGCAATTCGTCTACTAACACGGCAGTATCAATGTCAGCCAATTCATTAATATTTTGCTGCTGCTCATATTCATAAATGCCAATCAATCCGGCGACAAGCACCAGAAGGGGGAGTGCGATGCCAAATTTGCCCATCCAGGAACCTGGCCCTTTAAATGCAAAGCCACCTGCGCTTGCAAGCACACCCCTGAATGCCAGTACGCTAGCAGGCGCCTCTGTTTTTTTGCGTGCCAGTGCTATTTTCCTTGCCTGAGCAAGTCTGTCCAGTGCTGGTTCCGGTATGTTTTCTGTGGCCTCATTCAGAGCCCTCCGGACTTTGTACGCAAAATCAAGATCGCTTGCTTCTTTTGAGTAGTTCATAGCTGTATTCCTTTAGCCTTGAGTGATTCGGCCAATGCGTGGGTTGCCCGTGAGCAGTGTGTCTTGACGCTCCCTTCAGAACATCCCATTGCGGCAGCAGTTTCTGCCACATCCATGTCTTCCCAATAACGCATGAGGAACGCTTCTCGTTGACGTCCGGGAAGTTTTTTTATCTCATCGTCAATAATATTTAAAACTTGCTCCCGTTCAATTTTATCTGCGCTCGATTCCGATGCTTCCGAACCTTCTTCTGCTGAATAACTTTCTAATAAATCAAAATTATCGTCATCTTGGTTATTAGCAGGGGTAATGCTTGAAAAGAGGCTCACCCAAGTGTTCCGGACTTTTTCTCGGCGGAAGAAATCGAGAATCGTATTTTGTAAAATTCGTTGAAACAGCATAGGGAATTCGGCAGCGGGCTTGTCGCCGTATTTTTCCGAGAGCTTGATCATTGCTTCCTGCACGATGTCGAGTGCAGATTCTTCGTTGCGCACGGTGTACAAAGCATGTTTGTATGCCCGTCGCTCAACATTTTCAAGGAAGTTTGATAATTCTTTGTCTGTGGCCATTGTTGGCTTGCGTTACTTAATTATTGCTACTGAGGCAAACGTCTTGCCGGGTAGCTTTTGTCTGCGAATTGAATTCAAAAATGCGCACATCCTAGCAAAATTACCTCCTGATGTCCTTATTTTTGTATTGTGGGGCTTTGTACGGAAAGATTATTTTTGTATTGGATGAGAATTTTCCTTGACCAAATTGGTGCGACGCAGTACCGTACCAGTCCGCTCTAAAATCTTAGTGCGTGAAATGCTCGATTGGATCAGCTCACAATGCTGTCGCCATAGAGTGCGCTTTAAAGAAGCTGTTTGTTCTGACCCATGCCACAAGCGTGAGATATTTATCTTTGCAATACCTTGTCACTGACTGAACGAGTGCCCTAAGCATTTTTTAGAAGCTTGCCCAACGGGCATGTGACGTAAAAAATGTGAAATCACATAAAGGAATGTCAGTATCCCGGATTTGTCAGGTGATATCGCCAGGAAAGAACATCCGATCAATCTCCTATGGACCTTGAAAGGACAATAAATGAACTCAGAATTTACAGGCGCAGAGATACTTGTTAAGTGTCTTGCCGAAGAGGGTGTGGAGCACGTTTTCGGATATCCGGGCGGTGCCGTACTCTATATCTATGATGCGATTTACAATCAGGACAAGTTTCAACACATCCTGGTTCGCCATGAGCAGGCTGCTATTCATGCTGCCGATGCTTATTCCCGTTCTTCCAATAAAGTAGGTGTGGCTCTTGTTACTTCCGGTCCAGGTGTTACCAATGCGGTGACAGGATTGGCTACTGCCTACATGGATTCCATTCCTATGGTCGTGATCTCTGGTCAGGTGCCGAGTGCCGTTATCGGTCAGGATGCCTTCCAGGAGTGCGATACAGTAGGTATTACCCGTCCTTGTGTAAAACACAATTTCCTGGTGAAGGATGTCAGGGATTTGGCGGAAACGGTTAAAAAAGCGTTTTTCATTGCAACGACCGGCAGACCCGGTCCGGTACTGGTTGATATTCCTAAGGATATCAGCATGCATAAAACGACTTACAGTTATCCAAAAGAAGTAGAAATGCGCTCTTACAAGCCTGTCGACAAAGGACATGCTGGGCAAATTCGCAAGGCTGTGCAGTTATTGCTGCAAGCAGAACGTCCAATGATTTATACCGGAGGCGGGGTCATTCTTGCTCATGCCGCTCCAGAATTAAACAAGTTGGTTGATGCTCTGGGGTTCCCCTGTACAAATACGCTGATGGGTTTGGGTGCCTATCGCGCCAGTGACGATAAGTTCGTTGGCATGCCTGGTATGCATGGCACATACGAAGCCAATATGGCGATGCAACACTGTGATGTGTTGATCGCGATTGGTGCTCGTTTTGATGATCGCGTCATCGGCAATCCCAAACATTTTTCCGCAACTCCTCGTAAAATTATTCACATTGATATTGATCCCTCTTCTATTTCCAAGAGGGTCAAAGTTGACATTCCTATTGTTGGTAATGTCAAAGATGTGTTGCAGGAAATGTTGTCCCAGCTTGCGGCGATTGATGTTCGCCCAGATCAAAAGGCTCTTGCCAGCTGGTGGAAGCAAATCAATGAGTGGCGTGGTCGTGAATGTTTGAAATACGCTACCTCAAATGAAGTGATTAAACCTCAGTCTGTAGTTGAGAAGGTCTGGGAAGTAACTAACGGCGATGCTTTCGTTACTTCTGACGTCGGTCAGCACCAGATGTGGGCAGCACAATACTATCGCTTTGATAAACCTCGTCGCTGGATTAATTCTGGTGGCCTGGGAACAATGGGCGTGGGTTTGCCTTATGCGATGGGCGTGCAGATGGCCAACCCTGACGCAACAGTGGCTTGTATCACTGGTGAGGCGTCGATACAGATGTGTATCCAAGAATTGGCTACTTGCAAGCAGTATCACTTGACACCAAAAATCATTTTGTTAAATAACCGTTTCCTTGGAATGGTAAGGCAGTGGCAACAAATTGATTATGGTTCACGCTACTCCGAGTCCTATATGGATTCACTGCCTGATTTCACTAAACTAGTGGAGTCGTACGGTCATGTCGGTATGAAAATCGAAAATCCAGCTGATGTTGATGGCGCCGTACGAGAAGCTTTCGGCATGAAAGATCGTCTGGTGTTCATGAATTTCATTACAGATCAAACCGAAAATGTCTGGCCTATGGTGAAAGCAGGTAAAGGACTGACAGAGATGTTGCTTGGCTCGGAGGATCTATAACATGAGACATATTATTTCCATTTTGCTCGAAAATGAGGCAGGTGCATTATCTCGTGTTGTTGGATTGTTTTCTGCGCGTGGTTACAACATTGAAACACTGACTGTTGCTCCGACTGAAGATGCAACATTGTCTCGAATGACTATCGTCACATCAGGCTCTGATGACATTATCGAGCAGATTACGAAACACCTGAATCGTTTGATTGAAGTCGTCAAGGTTGTGGATTTGACCGAAGGTGCTCATATTGAGCGTGAACTGATGTTGATTAAAGTCCGTGCCGTAGGTAAAGAGCGTGAAGAAATGAAACGTACCGCGGACATTTTCCGTGGTCGCATCATTGATGTTACTGAGAAGACTTACACAATAGAGTTGACTGGCAACAAGGGAAAGCTGGATGCATTTATCGACTCGATAGATCGTGCGGCGATTCTGGAAACGGTCAGGACCGGTGGTTCAGGAATTGGGCGCGGTGAGCGCATCCTTAAAGTATAAAACGTTGTTTGTCACGCGTTTTTAACATACAAAATCATTCAAATTTAATAGGATACAAAATGAAAGTTTTTTACGATAAAGATTGTGATCTGTCTCTGATCAAAGGTAAAAATGTTGCCATCATCGGTTATGGTTCCCAAGGTCATGCGCACGCACAAAATCTGAACGACTCCGGTTGTAACGTGACGGTTGCTTTGCGTAAAGGTGGTGCATCATGGTCTAAAGCTGAAGGCGCTGGTCTGAAAGTTGCTGAAGTAAATGATGCTGTTAAAGCTGCTGACGTCATCATGATTTTGCTGCCTGACGAAAATATCGCTCAGGTGTACAACGAAAACGTTGCTCCTCATGCTAAGCAAGGCGCTGTATTGGCCTTTGCTCATGGCTTTAATGTTCACTACGGCCAAGTTGTTCCGCGTGCCGATTTGGACGTCATCATGATTGCTCCAAAAGCGCCTGGCCATACAGTGCGTGGCACATACGCTCAAGGTGGCGGTGTTCCTCATCTGATCGCTGTGTATCAGGATAAGTCTGGTTCTGCCCGTGATATCGCTTTGTCTTATGCGATGGCGAATGGCGGTGGTCGTGCTGGTATCATCGAAACTAACTTCCGTGAAGAAACAGAAACAGATTTGTTTGGTGAACAAGCTGTGTTGTGCGGTGGAGCCGTTGAACTGATTAAAGCTGGTTTCGAAACTCTGGTCGAAGCTGGTTATGCGCCAGAAATGGCTTATTTCGAATGTTTGCATGAATTGAAACTGATCGTTGATTTGATCTATGAAGGCGGCATCGCTAACATGAACTACTCGATCTCTAATAATGCAGAGTACGGTGAATATGTAACAGGTCCACGTGTTGTGACTGAAGATACTAAAAATGCGATGCGCCAATGTTTGAAAGATATTCAGACTGGCGAATACGCGAAGAGCTTCATTCTGGAAAATAAAGCAGGTGCACCTACTTTGATTTCCCGCCGTCGTTTGACTGCAGAACATCAAATCGAAGAAGTCGGTGCAAAATTGCGCGCAATGATGCCTTGGATCGCAAAAAATAAATTAGTAGATCAATCTAAGAACTAATTCTGTTGATTATTGATAGAGGGCATTACTTCACTTTTATAAGTTGAAGTAATGCAATATAAAAAGTCGCCCTTGTGGCGACTTTTTATATTGTGGTCTTAAGAATAATAATAGAATGTGTCAGTACTTGTGCAAAACCGCCCCGGCGACGTTATGGCTCCTTATCGTAGCGCTTGTACAAACCGTACGGCCTTCATGACATGCCTTGCTGCGGTAATTTTGCGTAAATTTTATGTGTTTTGTTTATGTATGAATTAGTCAGAACTATAAGCAGGCTTATTGTTAAAATATACACTGGAGTAAATATATGCGTTCATTGATGCAAATCATTTTTTCTACTCTCGTTATGGTAACCCTGCCTGTGTATTCTCAGAACGTGAGTGGTGCCTTGGTTAATATAGCAGGGCATGCAAATATCAATGTTGACAATGATCTGGCGATAGCCAGTTTTTTTATCGAAGAGCAGGATAAGGATAAGTCAGTTGCGGCATCTCGCGTCAATCAGAAAATGAAGCAGGGCGTTGACTCAATCAAAAAAGAGGATGCTCAGGCGCAGCTAGCAACGCGGGGATATTACTCATATCCGGTATATTCAGAAGAGGGCGGCTCTGCAGCCTCTCGGAAAAGACCGGTTATCGGTTGGCGTATTGGACAGTATCTCGATGTTAAAACCCAAAATCTGACGCAATTGCCATCCCTGGTTGCTATCGCACAAAAAAACTTGGCGCTGCATTCAATTAATTTTGGATTGTCCGATAAGTCTTTGGCAAAAATGGAACAGCTGAGGTTGGAGTTGAGTTATAAAAATTTACTGGAAAGAATCGAATTGCTGGCGAAAACGATGGGTCGTCGTCCTAGTGACGCAATCATAGAAAACCTGAGTGTCGATCAAGATGGAAGTCCTGCAATGCCATTTCAGGCAGATTCTATGAGCCTCAAAAGTGCTATGCGTGCGGAAGCAAATGCGACTGAACCAAGCTTTGAGCCAGGCACCACAAAAATTCAATCCAGAATGGTGGCTAATGTCAGAATTAAATGATATCCGTTGAGTGTGTGCATCATTGCAGCGCAGTTTGTCATCGGGACAATCAGGGTTATACTTCGCGTTTGTTACATCTTAATTACCCCCCGGTTTTCCGCATATTACGTTTTACTTTACTGAATTCGAATGTCATCATTTAATCGTCGCAAACCTAAAGGAAGTTTCAAGCCTTTCCCTAAGGGAATACGCAAAACTCAACAATTAAACGATGCGGAAATTACTCAGCCGATTGTGAAAAGACGCAGAGGTATTTATTTATTGCCGAATGCTTTTACAACGGCGGCCTTGTTTTGTGGTTTTTATGCCATTGTTATGGCGATGAATCAACGTTTTGATCAATCTGCTTTTGCTATTTTCATTGCAATGGTGCTTGATAGTCTGGATGGTAGAGTTGCCAGGATGACGAATACTCAGAGTGAATTTGGTGCTCAGTACGATAGCTTGTCCGATATGATTTCTTTTGGTGCTGCTCCGGCGCTGGTAGCGTACGAATGGTCGCTAAAAGGGATGGGGAAATTGGGTTGGTTGGCGGCATTCGTTTATTGCGCAGGAGCTGCTTTGCGACTCGCCCGTTTTAATACGAATATCGGTGTGGTGGATAAACGATATTTTCAAGGTTTGCCGAGTCCTGCGGCGGCTGCACTTGTGGCTGGGTTTGTGTTGCTGATGGAAGATCTTCAATTTGAAGGGCAGAGTTTGCGCTGGAGTGCTTGGTGCATTACTTTGTTCGCTGGGTTGACGATGGTGACGAACGTACCTTTTTATAGCTTTAAAGATATTAATTTACGTAAATCTGTGCCTTTTATCGCTCCATTTTTAGTTGTACTAGCATATGTCGGTATTGTTAGCGATCCTCCTAAAGTGTTATTCGGATTGTTCGTTTTGTATGGATTGTCTGGCTACGCTGTGTTGTTGTGGCGTTGGCGAAAAGGGCGTCCAATCAGTATTGTTCAGACCAGTGTAGATGTAAATGATGATAAGTAATTGATTGTTAGCATTAGTTGATTGCCCGTAATGTATGAAAACATTCCGGGCTTTTTATCTGAGTATTTTTAAAGCAGCTTCAAAATAGAAATTCTTGCGCTTTTAAGTGAACCCGCTTATAGTTAGGCAATGAACTTTCAAGTCAAATCCTTCGTAATATCAACTTTAGCAAGCACACGTTGCTTGCTATCGCTATTTGTATCTCTACTAGTGCGGTAACGCGCTAAACTCCCCTATCCCACAATTCGAGTAGTCCCATCATCCATGTGTGTTTTCGCAAGGATAGGATGAAGAGTATTCAGCAATCGTATCAACTTCGTTTTAAATACTGACAATCATTTTCTCAGGAGAAAAATTATGGCAGATAAACTCATCATATTTGACACTACATTACGTGACGGCGAACAATCACCTGGTGCATCAATGACCAAGGACGAAAAAATTCGCATCGCCAAGCAGTTGGAGCGCTTAAAGGTAGACGTAATCGAAGCAGGGTTTGCTGCAGCTTCTCCTGGCGATTTTGAGTCAATTAAGGCGATTGCCGCTACCATTAAGGATTCCGTAATTTGTTCTTTGTCGCGTGCTAACGATCGCGATATTGCACGTGCAGCGGAAGCGCTTGCTAGTGCGCAGCGCAAGCGAATTCACACTTTTATTGCGACATCGCCATTGCATATGGAAAAGAAATTGCGCATGTCTCCTGATCAGGTGTTGGAGCAGGCAATACAGGCCGTACGATATGCGCGGAACTTTACTGATGATGTTGAATTTAGTCCTGAAGATGGCAGTCGTTCCGATATGGATTTCTTGTGTCGCGTATTGGAAGCTGTCATCAAAGAGGGCGCGACTACAATTAATTTTGCCGATACAGTTGGATATGGTGTTCCCGAATTGTACGGCAATATGTTGAAAACCCTGCGTGAGCGTATTCCCAATTCGGATAAGGCTATCTGGTCAGTTCATTGTCACAATGACCTTGGGATGGCGGTTGCCAATTCGCTCGCGGGTGTGATGATAGGTGGGGCACGTCAGGTGGAATGTACTATCAATGGCCTCGGGGAGCGGGCCGGAAATACAGCTTTGGAAGAGATTGTGATGGCAATTCGTACTCGTAAAGATTACTTTAATCTTGATCTTGGTATTGATGCGACACAAATTGTTCCTGCGTCTAAATTGGTGTCGCAGATTACTGGTTTTGCCGTGCAGCCGAATAAAGCCGTGGTAGGTGCAAACGCTTTCGCCCACGCATCCGGTATTCATCAGGATGGTATTTTGAAAGCACGTGATACGTACGAAATCATGCGCGCTGAAGATGTGGGTTGGAGTGCGAACAAAATTGTTCTTGGTAAGTTATCTGGCCGAAATGCATTTAAGCAGCGCCTTGAAGAGTTAGGCATTTCCCTTGAGTCTGAAGCGGAAGTGAATGCGGCTTTCGCCCGCTTCAAAGAATTGGCAGATCGCAAATCTGAGATTTTTGACGAAGATATCCTTGCCTTGGTGTCCGATGAAGAGCATGCCAATGACAATGAAGCATTCCGCTTTGTATCATTGTCTCAGCATTCGGAAACGGGCGAATTGCCAATTGCCAAAGTCACGTTTTCCATGGAAGGTGCAGAAATGCATTGCGAAGCGAATGGAAATGGGCCGGTGGATGCCATCGTCAATGCTATTGAGTCAAAGGTGCAAAGTGGTGCGGAATTGTTATTGTTTTCCGTGAATGCGATTACGACAGGTACGCAATCTCAAGGTGAGGTGACGATGCGATTGTCTAAGTCGGGTCGTATTGTCAACGGCGTTGGCGCAGATCCTGATATTGTCGTCGCATCGGCAAAAGCATATTTGTCAGCATTGAATAAGCTGCAATCCAAATCTGAAAAATTGAATCCGCAAATTTGATTTGCGATTGTTTTTCATGTTATAGTCTTGGGTCCCGTTGTTTTGGCGGGACTCAACTCACGATAACGATGGTTAATGATTTTCATGACTATTGTCATCGCATGTAAAGGAATATTATGTCTATCGAAAAAAATGCAAAAGCCGCCATCGTTGCGGACAATGCGCGCGGTCAAAATGACACAGGCTCTCCAGAAGTTCAGGTTGCGTTGCTGACAGCGCGTATCAATGATCTGAATGGCCACTTCAAAGCACACTCTAAAGATCACCACTCTCGTCGTGGTCTGATTATGATGGTTAACCGTCGTAAAAGTCTGTTGTCTTACCTGAAAGGTAAAGACCTGAATCGCTACCGCGCATTGATCGAAAAACTCGGTTTGCGTAAGTAATTTTTGCGAATTTTTGCAAATAATTAATAAAAAGCCTGCGTCAGTTTACTGTCGCAGGCTTTTTGCATATGTAATGTGGCAATTGGTGTTGTGATTTTCTCGTTTTTTGAGGAAATGCTGAAATAGTAAAGGCAATCTTGACGGATTGCTTGCGGTGAGGTGAACGACAGCGCCTGAAAATCTGTCGGCAAAATAGAAAGGACACATTGTGTTTAATAAAGTTACGAAAACTTTCCAGTACGGTCAACATCAAGTGACACTGGAAACAGGCGAGATTGCTCGTCAGGCATCTGGAGCGGTTCTGGTATCGATCGAAGACACTGTTGTGTTGGCGACTGTTGTTGCGAAAAAAGATGCGAAACCAGGTCAGGATTTCTTTCCACTGACCGTTGACTACCTTGAAAAAACCTATGCTGCTGGTCGTATTCCTGGCGGTTTTTTCAAGCGTGAGGGTCGTCCATCTGAAAAAGAAACACTGACTTCCCGTTTGATCGACAGACCTATCCGTCCTTTGTTCCCAGAAGGTTATCTGAACGAAGTGCAGGTCATTGTGCATGTTTTGTCCGTTAATCCTGAAATTGATCCAGATATTGCTGCCATGATCGGCGCATCGGCTGCGATCTGTGTTTCCGGTATTCCATTCAGCGGTCCTGTTGGTGCTGCGCGTGTCGGTTATATCGATGGCCAATACGTACTGAATCCAACAGCAACTCAGTTAAAAACATCGGCAATGGATCTGGTTGTTGCTGGTACTGAGCAAGCTGTTTTGATGGTCGAATCTGAAGCGCAGCAATTATCCGAAGAAGTTATGCTGGGCGCTGTGGTGTATGGCCACGAGCAAATGAAGGCTGTGATTGATGCAATTCACGAATTGGTTCGTGATGGCGGCAAGCCTGAAGTTGAGTGGGCACCAGCTGCTAAAAATGAGTCTTTGATAGCTGCTGTCAGCGCAGTCGCCGAACCATTATTGCGCGCCGCCTATCAGACAAAAGAAAAACAAGCACGTACGCAATTGTTGAAGGATGCAACAGCGACAGTGAATGCGACTCTGGCTGAGCAAGCTGTGGCTAAAGGTGAGTCAGCTCCTGACTCATCTGAAGTTGGCAATATCCTGTTTGACTTGGAAGCCAAAATAGTTCGTTCTCAGATTCTCGAAGGTGAGCCTCGTATCGACGGTCGTGATACACGCACAGTACGTCCTATCTCGATCCGCACAGGAGTACTACCGCGCACTCATGGCACTGCTTTGTTCACCCGTGGTGAAACGCAAGCATTGGTGATCGCTACTTTGGGTACGGCACGTGACGAACAAAAGATCGATGCGTTGATGGGCGAATACTCAGATCGTTTCATGTTGCATTACAACATGCCTCCGTTTGCTACTGGTGAAACAGGTCGTGTCGGTACGCCTAAGCGTCGCGAAATCGGCCATGGTCGTTTGGCTAAACGTGCTTTGCAAGCAGCATTGCCGTCTCCGGAAGATTTTAGTTACTCCGTTCGCCTGGTGTCTGAAATCACTGAATCTAATGGTTCTTCTTCCATGGCGTCTGTTTGCGGTGGTTGCCTGGCTTTGCTGGATGCGGGTGTACCGATGAAGGCGCATGTTGCCGGTATCGCGATGGGTTTGATTAAAGATGGTAATAAATTTGCAGTGCTGACCGATATTCTGGGCGATGAAGATCACCTCGGCGATATGGACTTCAAAGTGGCTGGTACTGCTGAAGGTATTACTGCCTTGCAAATGGACATCAAAATCCAGGGTATTACAAAAGAAATCATGCAGGTCGCTTTGGCGCAAGCTAAAGAAGGTCGCGTACATATCCTCGCAAAAATGCAAGAGGCGGTACCGCATGGTAAGGCTGAATTGTCTGACTTCGCACCACGTCTGATTACAGTCAAAATTAATCCTGAAAAAATTCGTGATGTCATCGGAAAAGGTGGTGCGGTCATTCGTGCCCTGACTGAAGAGACGGGTACGCAAATCGATATCAGTGATGAAGGCGTTGTTACTATCGCTTCCGTTGATGCAGCAGCTGGTCAAGAAGCCAAGCGTCGCATCGAAGAATTGACGGCAGAAGTTGAAGTTGGCAAGGTATATGAAGGTACTGTGTTGAAGTTGTTGGACTTCGGTGCGATTGTTCAAATCATGCCAGGTAAAGATGGTTTGTTACACATCAGTCAGATCGCTAATGAGCGCGTGAATGCAGTTGCTGATTACCTCAAAGAAGGTCAGCAAGTGCGCGTTAAAGTGTTGGAGACGGATGATCGTGGTCGTTTCAAGTTATCCATGAAGGCAGCTGTTGCTGAAGGTGAGCAACCACAACAGCAACAATAAGTACAAAAGTACTTTGGTAGCTGATGAGTGATAAAACGCCTGTGTTTAACGCAGGCGTTTTTTTATTGTCATACAATATTTGCTTTCTCTGATGGAGTATGAATATGCGAGCAATTGAAATTTCCAGTTATGGTTCGCCAGAAGTATTGAAGTTATGTGAGCGTGAGCAACCTGTTCCAGGTAAGGGCGAGTTATTGATCAAAGTTCATGCTGCCGGGGTAAATCGGCCAGATGTGCTGCAGCGTCTTGGGTATTATCCTGTTCCTCCTGGAGCATCTGATTTGCCGGGGTTGGAGGTTGCGGGAGAAGTTGTGGCGGGTGATCTTGATGGTACTGGCTTTGATGTTGGTGATTCTGTGTGTGCACTCGTGCAAGGCGGTGGCTACGCAGAATATTGTGTTGCGCCTGTGGGGCAGTGTTTGCCTATTCCTGATGGTTTGTCGATGCTGGAAGCTGCATCGTTGCCGGAGACATATTTTACTGTCTGGAGTAACGTCTTCGATCGTGCGGGTTTGTTATCGGGAGAAACCTTGCTTGTACAAGGCGGAACCTCAGGTATTGGTGTGGCTGCAATACAAATTGCAAGAGCGATGGGAAACCGAGTTTTTGCGACTGCGGGTAGTGAAGAGAAGTGCCGCGCTACCGAGGCTCTTGGTGCTGAGAGGGGTATTAACTATAAAACGGAAGCTTTTCCAGAGGTTGTGAAGGAGTTGACCGCAGGTAAGGGTGTAGATGTAATTCTTGATATGGTGGCGGGTAATTATCTCCCTCTGGAAATCAATACGCTGGCAGACGATGGTCGTTTAGTGATTATTGCGTTGCTTGGTGGTGCAAAGTCTGAAATTGATCTTGGTCAGGTATTGCGCCGCCGCCTGACGATAACTGGCTCTACTCTTCGACCACGCTCTGTTGAGTTTAAGGCGAAGATCGCCCTTCGCTTGAGGGAGTATGTTTGGCCATTGCTAAAAAATAAAAAAATTATTCCGGTTATCCATCATGTTTTTTCATTGGAGCAGGCGGCTCAGGCGCATGCAATGATGGAGAGTGGGCAGCATATCGGAAAGATTATGTTGCAATTAATTTGATTAAGGTTGGTATCCTAGTTCTTTTGAGAGAGATAGGGTGTGTGTTGTGTGTAGCTGTTTAAGTGTTGAGTGTTTAGTTTCGCCTGCATTCGTGCAATCGCTATGTATTTATAGCAGTATCGTCGTTGCGGAGGCATCTCGTTTGACCTCGTGATCTTCAGCGCGATACAATAAGCGGTTATTTATCATTTGGCTTATTATGCGTCGTACTTTAATTGCGGGTAATTGGAAAATGAACGGCAGCCTCGCTACTAATGCCGCTCTCTTGTCTGAAATTATTGCAGGTATGCCTGTTGCGCCATCACGCGATGTCGTGGTTTGTGCTCCCTTTCCCTATTTGGCGCAGTGTGCTGATACCTTGGCTGGAACTGTGGTTTCTTTGGGGGCGCAAGACGTGTCTGTGCATGCTCAGGGGGCATTTACCGGTGATGTCTCTGCTTCGATGCTGTCAGATTTTTCTTGTGGATATGTCATTGTCGGTCATTCTGAGCGTCGTGCCTATCATGCTGAAGATGATGCGCTTGTTGCTCAAAAGGTTCTGAGGGTACTTGATTTAAATATGACTCCTATTCTTTGTGTTGGGGAGATGCTTGAGCAGCGCGAAAGTGGGCAGACGAATGAAGTTGTTGCGGCGCAATTAAATGCTGTATTGGATGTCTTGACTTCAGATCATTTGTCACGTTTGGTTGTTGCGTATGAGCCTGTTTGGGCAATAGGTACGGGTAAAACCGCCACGCCACAGATGGCGCAAGATGTGCATGCATTTTTGCGTCAGCAAATTGCTGCTAAAAGTAGTGATAGTGCTGAGCTTGTGCAAATCGTATATGGCGGAAGTATGAAGCCTGATAATGCTAATGAGTTGCTGCAGATGCCTGATATTGATGGTGGTCTGATTGGTGGCGCAGCGCTGAAGGCAGTCGATTTCTTGGCTATCATTGCGGCAGTATAAATTCGTAAGAATTTTTTAGATTAATTTTTTGGGTGTTTTGAATGCAAACTATTTTGACGTTGGTTGTGGTGGTTCAGGTGTTGTCTGCTTTGGCTATTATTGGTCTTGTGCTGTTGCAGCATGGTAAGGGGGCTGATATGGGGGCGTCATTTGGTTCTGGTGCTTCGGGGAGTCTGTTCGGGGCGACTGGCTCGTCTAATTTTTTATCTAAGTCAACAGGGATTGCTGCTGCCGTTTTTTTTGTTGCGACACTTGCATTGGGAGTGTTTGGTGGTGCGCGTAAGCCGTCTGCTGGTATTATGGATGGAGTCGTCTCTCAAAAGCCTGTGCCAGCGTCCGCAGCTCCCGCTGTTGCTCCGGCATCTGCCCCGGCATCGTCTGTTGGTCAGGCAAATCAGATTCCAAAATAAATTTTTTTTCCATGCAAAATACTTGAATTGCCGCAATTGTGCGTTGAACAATGAGGTCATTCATAGTAGAATGCTGGGCTTATGCCGACGTGGTGAAATTGGTAGACACGCTATCTTGAGGGGGTAGTGGCGAAAGCTGTACGAGTTCGAGTCTCGTCGTCGGCACCAATAAAATAGAGTCAGTTTCTTAGCTGGCTTTGTCGAGGAAGCGGTTGTTATTCGTCTTTGTGCGACTTTCGGCTTGCTTCATATGGCGTTCAATTACAGGTAGCCTAACGTGAGCCTCGAAAATTATTTCCCAGTTCTTCTTTTTATCTTGGTTGGTATTGCGGTTGGTATAGTTCCGCAATTGCTCGGGCGTATTTTGGCTCCGTATAAACCTGATTCCCAAAAAACATCTGCCTACGAGTGTGGCTTCGAAGCATTCGAAGATGCGCGTATGAAGTTTGATGTTCGCTACTACCTTGTGGCCATCCTTTTTATTTTATTTGATCTTGAGACTGCATTTTTCTTTCCTTGGGGTGTCGCGATGCGAGATCTGGGGTGGTCTGGTTTCTTGATAATGTTGGGTTTTGTTTTGGAATTTGCCGTTGGTTTTTGGTATATCTGGAAAAAAGGCGCTCTGGATTGGGAGTGATAGATTATGGCGATTGACGGTGTGTTGAATGAAGGCTTTGTTACTACAACAGCCGATAAACTGATTAACTGGACTCGCACGGGTTCTATGTGGCCAATGACATTTGGTCTGGCATGCTGTGCGGTTGAGATGATGCATGCTGGTGCGTCTAGGTATGACCTGGATCGTTTTGGTGTTGTTTTTCGCCCATCTCCGCGCCAATCTGATGTCATGATTGTTGCAGGTACTTTGTGTAATAAGATGGCGCCAGCTTTACGTAAAGTCTACGATCAAATGGCTGAGCCACGTTGGGTGATATCAATGGGGTCCTGCGCGAATGGTGGTGGTTATTATCATTATTCATATTCTGTAGTACGTGGTTGTGATCGTATTGTGCCAGTGGATATTTATGTTCCGGGTTGTCCTCCGACTGCTGAAGCCTTGATGTATGGCATTATTCAGCTGCAAAATAAGATCAAACGTACTAATACTATCGCTCGCTAATCGTGTGATCGCTGAGGCGGCTTTTAATTATGACTACCAAACTAGAAATCCTTGAGGCAGCAGTAAAAAATGTCTTGGGTGCGCGTATTGTTGAATCAAAGTCTGCGTTGGGTGAGTTGACTGTGATCGTCTCTCCCCTGGATTATCTGCAGGTAATGCTGGATCTCCGTGACTCTGTGGAGACGAGTTTTGAAGAATTAATCGATTTGTGTGGTGTTGATTACTCTTCGTATGGTAATGACATTTGGGATGGTGCGCGTTTTGCTGTCGTGACTCATTTACTGTCGATTAAGCATAATTGGCGGTTGCGTGTGCGTGTTTTTGCTGCAGATGATGATGTGCCTGTTGTGGCTTCCCTTATCGACGTGTGGAATGCGGCTAATTGGTATGAGCGCGAAGCGTTTGATCTGTTTGGGATCTTGTTTGATGGTCACAATGACTTGCGTCGTATTTTGACTGATTATGGATTTATCGGTCATCCTTTCCGTAAAGATTTTCCGGTTTCTGGCTATGTTGAAATGCGTTACGACGCAGATCAGAAACGTGTTGTCTACCAGCCTGTTACGATAGATCCGCGTGAAAATACACCGCGTGTTATTCGTGAAGAAAATTACGGGATGAAATAATGGCTGAAATTAAAAATTACACCCTGAACTTTGGTCCGCAGCACCCTGCAGCGCATGGTGTGTTGCGCTTGGTGCTTGAGTTGGATGGTGAGGTGATACAGCGTGCTGATCCGCATATTGGCTTGTTACACCGTGCGACTGAGAAGCTTGCAGAGCAAAAGACTTTTTTGCAGTCCGTGCCGTATATGGATCGCTTGGACTATGTGTCCATGATGTCCAATGAGCATGCATACGTCATGGCAATTGAAAAAATGCTGGGTTTGGAAGTGCCTTTGCGTGCACAGTACATCCGCGTCATGTTCGATGAAATTACTCGTTTATTGAATCACCTGCTCTGGATAGGTGCGCATGCCTTGGACGTTGGTGCAATGGCGGTGTTCTTGTATGCGTTTCGCGAACGCGAAGATTTGATGGATTGCTATGAGGCGGTTTCGGGTGCACGTTTGCACGCTGCTTATTATCGTCCTGGTGGCGTCTATCGTGATTTGCCTGATCAGATGCCGCAATTCACCACATCTGCTTTGAAAAATGAAAAAGCAATGCGCTTGATGAATGAGAATCGTCAAGGCTCTTTGTTGGATTTTATCGAAGACTTTACTAATCGTTTTCCTAAGTACGTCGATGAATATGAAACGTTACTGACGGATAACCGTATCTGGAAGCAACGATTGGTCGGTGTCGGAGTTGTTTCTCCTGAGCGTGCTAAAGCAATGGGTTTTACAGGTCCTATGCTGCGTGGTTCTGGTATTGAATGGGATTTGCGCAAGAAGCAGCCTTATGAAGTTTATGACTTGCTGAATTTTGATATTCCTGTTGGTGTGAATGGTGATAGTTATGATCGCTATTTGGTGCGCGTAGAGGAGATGCGTCAGTCCAACCGTATTATCAAGCAATGTGTGGAGTGGTTAAGGAATAACCAAGGGCCAGTGATTGCAAACAATCATAAAGTTGCGCCACCACATCGCGTGAATATGAAGTCCAATATGGAAGAGTTGATTCATCACTTCAAGCTGTTTTCTGAAGGTTTCCATGTTCCTGCTGGAGAAGCTTATGCGGCAGTGGAGCATCCAAAAGGTGAGTTTGGTATTTATTTGATGTCTGATGGTGCTAATAAGCCATATCGTCTAAAGATTCGTGCGCCGGGTTATGCGCATTTACAAGGATTAGATGAGATGGCGAAAGGGCACATGATTGCTGATGCTGTAACAATCATTGGTACTCAAGATATTGTGTTTGGTGAGATTGATAGATAAACCGATGCCCTTGAAGGGCGTTGATTCGAGGCATTAGCTATGGTGTTATCAGAGCAGGCGTTTAAAAAAATTGATCGCGAACTGGCAAAGTTCCCGGCTGACCAGCGACAGTCCGCTGTGATGGCTGCGTTGGCAATTGCGCAAGATGAAACCGGTTGGGTATCTCCGGACGTTATGCAGACTTTGGCCGATTACATTGGTATGCCTGCAGTAGCAGTGCAAGAAGTTGCGACGTTTTACAACATGTACAACACTAAACCAGTCGGAAAATTTAAAATTTCAGTTTGTACAAATCTTCCATGTGCTTTATCAGGTGGAGAGCGTGCTGCACATCATTTGAAGCAAAAACTGGGTATTGATTACAGAGAAACTACGGCAGATGGCCAATTCACTCTGGTTGAAGGCGAATGCATGGGGGCCTGCGGTGATGCGCCTGTGATGCTGGTCAATAACAAGCGTATGTGCAGTTTCATGTCCAATGAGAAAATTGATGGTCTGGTCAATGAATTGAAAGAAGCGGGTAAATAATGACGAGTCTGCACAATCGCCATATTAAGCCTTTGATATTGGCTGGCTTGGATGGTAAAAACTGGCATTTGCAAGATTATGTGGCGCGCGGTGGCTATGCGTCATTGAAACGTATTCTTGCTGAAAAAATTCCGCCTGAGCAAGTGATTGCTGAGTTAAAGGCTTCTTCTTTGCGAGGGCGTGGTGGTGCTGGGTTTCCTACTGGCTTGAAATGGAGTTTCATGCCGCGCCAGTTTCCTGGTCAAAAATACCTTGTTTGTAATACTGATGAGGGTGAGCCAGGTACATTTAAAGACCGCGACATCATTCGCTATAATCCGCATGCTTTGATTGAGGGCATGGCAATTGGTGCTTATGCTATGGGCATTACAGTTGGTTATAACTATATTCATGGCGAAATTTTTGCGGATTATGATCGTTTTGAAGAGGCACTAGAAGAGGCGCGAGCAGCTAATATGCTTGGCGACAAAATCGCCGGTTCTGAATTTAATTTTCAGCTGCATGCTTTTCATGGTTATGGAGCATATATCTGCGGCGAAGAAACAGCGTTGTTAGAATCTTTGGAAGGAAAAAAAGGTCAGCCGCGTTTCAAACCACCTTTTCCTGCTAGTTTTGGTCTGTATGGTAAGCCTACCACGATCAATAACACGGAGACATTTGCTGCCGTACCATTTATTTTTGCTATGGGTGGTGAGAATTATGCCGCTTTAGGAAAACCAAATAATGGTGGTACAAAAATTTTCTCGATATCTGGTGACGTGGAGCGTCCTGGTAATTACGAAATTCCGCTGGGAACGCCATTTGCAACATTGCTTGAGTTAGCTGGCGGCATGCGTGGCGGTAAGAAAATTAAAGCAGTCATTCCTGGAGGTTCATCAGCGCCTGTGATTGTGGGCGATGTGATGATGAATACTGATTTGGACTACGACTCCATTGCAAAAGCTGGTTCCATGCTTGGTTCTGGTGCAGTCATCGTAATGGACGATACGCGTTGCATGGTGAAGTCCTTGTTACGCTTGTCCTATTTTTATTTTGAAGAGTCTTGCGGTCAGTGTACTCCATGCCGTGAAGGGACTGGTTGGATGTATCGCATGGTTCACCGAATTGAAAATGGCCAAGGCAGACCAGAAGATCTGGATATGTTGAATTCCATTGCCGATAACATTCAAGGCAAAACAATTTGCGCTTTGGGTGATGCGGCAGCAATGCCAGTGCGTGCGTTTGTTAAAAATTTCCGCGAAGAATTTGAATATCATATCGAGCATAAACATTGCTTGGTTCCCACTTACATGTAAGCCAGCTTCGGTTAGCACACTTAGAGTAGACCATGGTTGAAATCGAAATAGACGGCAAAAAAGTCGAAGTCCAAGAAGGTAGTATGGTGATGGATGCTGCCAATAAACTTGGCACATACATCCCGCACTTTTGCTATCACAAAAAATTATCTATTGCGGCAAACTGTCGCATGTGTCTGGTTGAGGTTGAAAAAGCACCAAAACCTTTGCCTGCCTGCGCGACTCCCGTCACTCCAGGTATGATCGTTCGTTCTTCGAGTGATAAGGCAGTAAAAGCACAAAAAGCGGTGATGGAATTTCTGCTGATTAATCATCCGCTGGACTGCCCCATCTGTGATCAGGGTGGCGAATGCCAGTTACAGGATCTGGCGGTCGGTTATGGTGGTACCACTTCCCGCTACCAGGAAGAAAAGCGTGTTGTATTTCACAAAGATGTCGGCCCATTAGTCTCAATGGAAGAGATGAGTCGTTGCATACATTGCACGCGCTGTGTACGTTTTGGTCAAGAAGTCGCTGGTGTGATGGAATTAGGTATGTTGAATCGCGGAGAACACTCCGAAATCACATCTTTTGTTGGCAAAACAGTTGACTCCGAATTATCTGGCAACATGATTGACTTGTGTCCGGTTGGTGCGCTGACATCGAAACCTTTCCGTTATTCTGCCAGGACTTGGGAATTATCTCGCCGTAAATCGGTCAGTGCTCATGATAGCCTCGGTTCTAATCTGATTGTTCAGGTGAAAAACAATCAAGTGATGCGCGTAGTTCCGCTGGAAAACGAAGAGATTAATGAGTGCTGGATTTCTGATAAAGATCGTTTTTCTTACGAAGCGTTGAACGGTCCAGAGCGTCTGACTAAGCCCATGATTAAACAAGGCGGTCAATGGCAAGAGACTGATTGGCAAACAGCTCTTGAATATGTTGCGCATGGCTTGCGTAACGTCAAGCATGAACATGGTGCTCATGCTATTGCTGCGGTTGCTGCACCAAGCGCCACACTCGAAGAGCTGACCTTATTGCAACGCGTCGTTCGTGGACTGGGTTCTGATAATGTTGATTTCAGGCTACGTCAGTCGGACTTCACTCTGAATTCCAGTGTCAAACCTTGGCTGGGTACTAGTATCGCCAAATTTGCTCAGTTGAAAAATGTATTGGTAATCGGCTCTTTCCTGCGTAAAGATCATCCTTTGTTGGCTGCACGTTTGCGTCAGTCGGTAAAAATGGGTGCGAAGCTCAGTGTATTGAATGCAACTGATGATGAGCAACTCATCAAATTAGCTAATAATGCGATAGTGGCTCCTTCTCTGTGGTCGGCATTCTTGGCCGAAGTTGCCGTAGCTGTTGCAGCAAAAAAAGAAATCGTCAAACCAGCTGGTCTGGAGGCAATACATGCGTCTGTAAAAGCAGAAGCCATTGCGACGAGCCTGTTGGCAGGTAATGCGGGTATTTTCTTGGGGAACACAGCGTCCTATCATCCTGAAGCATCGCAATTGCATGCACTGGCCCAATGGATTGCTGAAAAGACAGGTAGTGATTTTGGTTACCTGACAGAAGCAGCCAACACAGTTGGTGGTTACTTGGCAAATGCGATTCCTGCCAATAATGCAAAGCCTGTATTTACTGAGGCCAAAAAGGCTTACATTGTTTTGCACGCAGAACCTTTGTTGGACAGTGCTTACCCGGTGCAAGCAAAAACAGTGTTGGATCAGGCTGATATGGTTATTGTTATGTCGCCATTCAAACATGGCGCTGACTATGCTGATGTATTGTTGCCTGTTTCGCCATCTACCGAGACTGCTGGTACATTCGTTAATTGCGAAGGAAGAGCGCAAAGTTTCCACGGTGTAGTAAAGCCACTTGGTGATACCCGTCCAGGATGGAAAGTTTTGCGTGTACTAGGTAATTTACTGGGCTTGGAAAATTTCGATTTTGAAACGGTAGAAGCTGTCCGGGACACCGTGTTGACGCAAACCGATTTGACTGCACAATTAAATAATTTTGCCAAGTTGCTTCCCGCTGTTTCCTCTATAGCTAATGTGGGTATGGAGCGTATTGCTGATGTTGGCATTTACAGTACAGATGCTATTGTTCGTAGGGCGCAATCTTTGCAATTAACTGCTGACGCACGTGCACCGCAAGCATGGATCAACCAAGTTGATGCTGGCAAGTTAGGTATTGCAGATGGCGATATGGTGAAGCTCAGTAAATCAGGTTCAACTTTGATTCCCGTGGGAATTGATAAATCTCTTCCTGATAATGTTGTCAGAATTGCTGCTGGCCATACCTTGACAGCAAATCTGGATGGAATGTTTGGTTCTATCAAATTGGAGCGTGCATAATGAATTTATTGCTCGCTATTCAGGAAATGGGTCAGCATTATCTCGGCGCATTGTGGTTCCCTCTCTGGACATTGATAAAAATTGTTTGTATCACCTTGCCTGTCATGGGGTGCGTAGCTTATCTGACCTTATGGGAACGCAAGATGATAGGTTGGATGCATATTCGTCTTGGTCCAAATCGTGTTGGTCCTGCGGGTTTATTGCAGCCTATCGCGGATGCGCTGAAGCTGTTGTTAAAAGAGATTGTTATCCCGGCTAAGGCTAATAAAGTCTTATTCGTACTTGCTCCAATCATGACCATCATGCCAGCATTAGCAGCATGGTCGGTAATTCCTTTTGGCCCTGAAACAGTATTAGCGAATGTTAATGCTGGTTTATTGCTGATTATGGCGATTACTTCGATGGAGGTTTACGGCATCATCATCGCTGGATGGGCATCCAACTCCAAGTATGCATTTTTAGGTGCCATGCGTGCATCTGCGCAGATGGTATCGTACGAAATTGCAATGGGTTTTGTCTTAGTTATTATATTGATGGTTTCAGGTAGTTTGAACATGACTGACATCGTTAATGGACAGACAAAAGGATATTTTGCTCATATGGGTTTGAATTTCCTTTCGTGGAATTGGTTGCCCTTGCTTCCTATGTTCGTGGTGTACGTGATTTCAGGTATTGCCGAAACCAATCGTCATCCATTCGACGTTGTTGAAGGTGAGTCTGAAATCGTTGCGGGACACATGGTGGAATATTCCGGTATGTCGTTTGCCATGTTCTTCCTGGCGGAATACGCGAACATGATTTTGATTTCCGCGATGGCATCGCTGATGTTCTTGGGCGGATGGTCTGCGCCTCTGGACTCCATTATATTCAACTGGGTTCCAGGCTGGATTTGGCTAGGGATCAAAACGTTTGTGGTGGTATCGCTTTTCATCTGGGCACGTGCTTCTTTCCCACGTTATCGCTACGATCAGATCATGCGGTTAGGTTGGAAAGTATTCATCCCATTGACGTTGGTGTACTTGGTAATCGTTGCAGCATGGATGCAAACCTCCTGGAATATTTGGAAGTAAGAGGCTAAAAAAATGGAAGCAATTAAAGATTTTTTTGGCAGCTTGATGCTGCGTGAATTGATCAAGGGACTTGCACTCACTGGTCGTTATATGTTTGCACGTAAAATTACCGTGCAATTTCCAGAAGAAAAAACACCGCAGTCGCCTCGTTTTCGAGGCCTTCACGCTTTGCGTCGTTATCCAAACGGAGAAGAGCGTTGCATCGCCTGTAAGTTATGTGAGGCTGTTTGTCCAGCAATGGCAATCACGATTGAGTCTGACCAACGTGAAGATGGTACTCGCCGTACCACACGTTACGATATTGATTTGACCAAATGTATTTTTTGTGGATTCTGTGAAGAATCTTGCCCTGTGGATTCAATTGTTGAAACGCATGTATTTGAATACCACGGTGAAAAGCGTGGCGATCTTTATTTTACAAAAGAGATGTTGCTGGCAGTAGGTGATCGTTACGAACCACAAATTGCGGCAGCACGTTCAGCTGATGCTGCATACCGCTAACAGGACAGATTTCAACATGGAATTTACCACCGTATTATTTTATATATTTGCAGCAATTCTTACATTGGCTGCAGTACAAGTGATTACTGCACGTAATCCAGTCCATGCTGCACTCTTTCTCGTATTATCTTTTTTTTCCGCAGCAGGTATATGGCTGTTGTTGAAAGCAGAATTTTTGGCAATTGTTCTGGTTTTGGTTTACGTTGGCGCAGTCATGGTTCTCTTTTTGTTTGTTGTGATGATGCTGGACATTAATCTTGACAAGCTTAGAGAAGGTTTCTGGAGTCATTTCCCACTGGCTGCTGCAGTAGGCGTCGCCATTGTGTTGGAAATGTCAGCTGTGCTTTGGCATGGTTTTTTACGACCTGATAACCATGTTCCTGCTTCTGCAGAGACTATTGGCAACACTAAAAATCTTGGTATAGCAATCTTTACTCGCTACCAGTTAGCGTTTGAGGTTGCAGCTGCAATTTTGTTATTGGCGATCGTTGCAGCAGTAGCGCTGACATTACGAAAAAGAAAAGACAGCAAATATTTTGATCCTGCTAAAGCTGTAAAAGTGAAGAGTTCAGATCGCGTTCGTATTGTGCGGATGAAAGCAGAATCCGACCGTGCAGTTAATGTATCGACAGAAAAACAAGAGGGATAATATGGCCGTAACGTTGACACACTATCTTGTTCTCGGTGCAATTTTATTTGCTATTTCTATCGTTGGTATTTTTTTAAATCGCAAAAATATCATTGTTTTATTGATGGCAATTGAGTTGATGCTGCTTGCAGTTAACATGAATTTTATTGCGTTTTCACATTATCTTGGCGATGCTGCAGGGCAAATTTTTGTATTCTTTATTTTGACGGTTGCTGCCGCTGAATCTGCAATCGGTCTGGCTATTCTTGTCGTATTGTTCCGTAATCTGGATACGATCAACGTTGAAGATCTGGACGCACTTAAAGGATAATGTTCGAGGATTGGTATTTACTCAGTTCATTCCATTATTCGCTAGCGATTTAAAAAAAGTAACAAGCTAACAAAGGGTCATCATGGCGGGGCAACTTAACCCACAACTATTATTGGCTGTACCTCTGGCGCCATTGGCAGGATCTGCCATTGCCGGCTTGCTGGGCACCAAGTTTTTCGGAAATGTAGTCGGGCGTAAAGTCTCGCATACAGCAACAATTCTTGGCGTACTCGTCGCTTTCGTCATTTCATGTATGACGCTGAATGCACTAATAGATGGCGCACCTATTTATAATCAAACTTTGTATCAATGGATGCAAGTTGCTGGTTTGAAATTGGAAGTTGGGTTTTTGGTTGATAATTTAACCGCAATGATGATGTGTGTTGTGACCTTCGTTTCTCTGATGGTACACATTTATACAATGGGATACATGGCTGAAGACGAAGGTTATAACCGGTTTTTCTCCTACATTTCTTTGTTTACTTTTTCAATGCTGATGCTCGTAATGAGCAACAACTTCCTTCAATTATTTTTTGGATGGGAGGCTGTAGGCTTGGTCTCATATTTGTTGATTGGTTTCTGGTACACGAGACCAACAGCAATTTATGCGAATATGAAGGCATTCTTGGTCAATCGTGTTGGTGATTTTGGATTTATTTTAGGTATAGGCTTGCTGCTTGCTTATTCTGGATCAATGAATTATTCGGAAGTATTTGCAAAAAAAGAAGCACTGTCTCAGATTCTTCTGCCTGGCACTGATTGGATGTTGATTACCGTAGCTTGTATTTGCCTGTTTATCGGCGCAATGGGTAAGTCTGCACAATTTCCTTTGCATGTATGGTTACCAGATTCAATGGAGGGGCCAACACCAATCTCTGCATTGATTCATGCTGCAACGATGGTAACGGCAGGTATCTTCATGGTGTCGAGAATGTCACCTTTGTTTGAGTTATCCGACACAGCTCTGTCCTTCATTCTGGTTATCGGCTCTATTACCGCATTATTCATGGGTTTTTTGGGAATTATTCAGAACGATATCAAACGTGTCGTTGCTTACTCAACTTTATCGCAATTAGGTTATATGACAGTTGCTTTGGGCGCTTCTGCATATTCTGTTGCTGTTTTTCACTTGATGACCCATGCATTTTTTAAAGCCTTGTTATTTTTAGGTGCAGGTTCAGTCATTATTGGTATGCATCATGATCAAGATATCCGCAATATGGGCGGGTTGCGTAAATACATGCCGATTACATGGATCACATCTCTGTTAGGTTCTTTGGCTTTGATAGGAACGCCTCTATTTTCAGGGTTTTACTCTAAAGATAGCATTATTGAGGCGGTGCAGGCGACTCATTTACCTGGTGCTGGTTTTGCTCAGTTTGCCGTTCTAGCGGGTGTATTTGTAACTGCATTTTATTCTTTCCGCATGTATTTCCTTGTATTCCATGGTAAAGAAAATTTTGGACATGCTCACGATCATCATGATCACGGCGACCATGATGATGATCATGGTAACCATCATCATGGCTTGGCTCCTGGACAAAAACCTCATGAATCACCTTTCGTAGTGTGGTTCCCGTTGGTTATGTTGGCAATTCCTTCAGTTTTGATCGGTTATATCGCAATTGAGCCAATGTTGTTTGGTGGTTTCTTCGATAAGGTAATTACTGTTCATGAAGCGCATCATGCGATGGAAGAGTTAAAACATGAATTTCATTCTCCACTGGCGATGGCAATACATGGTTTGACCAGCTTACCTTTCTGGTTGGCATTAGCAGGTGTTGTGACATCTTATGTTTTCTACATGGTTAAGCCGTCTATTCCGGCTGCTATTAAAGAAAATACACGTGCAATTAACACTCTGCTTGACAATAAATACTATATGGATCGTTTCAATGAAATAGTATTCGCTGGCGGTGCAAGATTACTCGGTGGCGGTTTGTGGAATATTGGTGATAAAGGTTTGATTGATGGATTGATCGTCAACGGTAGTGCTAAGTTAGTTGCTTGGTTCTCTCGGGTTATTCGTTTGTTCCAGAGTGGTTATATTTATCACTACGCGTTTGTAATGATTCTTGGTGTTTTGGCATTTCTTGTGTATTTCATGCCATTCCCTTTTGCTAAATAAGTGACCTCGGCTAAAACAATATAATCATGATGCAGTCAACTTCTTCCATACTTAGCCTTGCGATCTGGTGTCCTATCGTATTTGGTATTTTCGTATTAGCGTTCGGTCGCGATAATAATCCCGGCTTAGTGCGTGGTGTTTCCTTGATTGGTTCACTCGTAAGTTTTTTTGTTACTCTACCGCTTATCAGAAATTTTGATAATGCAGCTCACGGGATGCAGTTCGTTGAGAAATTTTCCTGGATTGAGAAATTCAATGTCTTTTATTCTCTCGGAATAGATGGTATTTCCTTATGGCTGATTCCATTGACTGCTTTTATTACAGTTATCGTAGTGATTGCGGCTTGGGAAGTGATTGAGAAGCAGGTCGCCAAGTATATGGGAGCTTTTCTGATCTTGTCGGGACTGATGATTGGTGTATTTTGCGCGACAGATGGCTTGTTATTCTATGTGTTTTTCGAAGCTACTCTGATACCGATGTATATCATTGTTGGTATTTGGGGTGGACCTAATCGCGTTTATGCAGCATTTAAATTCTTTCTTTACACATTGCTCGGCTCTCTGCTGACTTTGGTTGCAATCATTTATTTATATTTGAAATCTGGGCATTCATTTGATATTCAGGTATGGCATAAATTACCATTGCCTTTGTCAGTACAGATCATGATTTTCTGCGCGTTCCTAATGGCGTTTGCAGTAAAAGTACCAATGTGGCCCGTACATACATGGTTACCTGACGCTCACGTTGAAGCTCCTACAGGTGGATCGGTCGTGTTGGCAGCTATTATGCTTAAGCTTGGTGCATATGGTTTCTTAAGATTTTCCTTGCCGATTGCTCCAGATGCGAGCCATTACATGGCGAATTTTATGATCACGTTATCTTTGATTGCCGTGATTTATATAGGTTTAGTTGCTCTTGTACAGGCAGACATGAAAAAGCTGGTTGCGTATTCTTCTATCGCGCATATGGGCTTTGTTACTCTTGGTTTTTTTATGTTCAATGACATGTCTTTGCAAGGCGCAATTATGCAAATGATTTCCCATGGATTTATTTCTGGCGCAATGTTTTTGTGCATAGGCGTGTTGTATGATCGCGTCCACTCTCGTCAGATAGTTGACTACGGTGGTGTTGTGAATACCATGCCAAAATTTGCGGCCTTGTTCGTATTGTTCTCTATGGCTAACTGTGGTTTGCCGGCAACTTCAGGCTTCGTCGGTGAGTTTATGGTTATTCTTGGCGCGGTTAAATTTAACTTCTGGATAGGAATGCTTGCTGCTACAGCACTGATTTTTGGTGCAGCCTATTCTTTGTGGATGGTGAAACGGGTAGTTTTTGGTGAAATTACGAATGATCACGTTGCTCATCTGACTGATATTAATAAACGCGAGTTTTTTATGCTTGGCATTTTGGCGATCGCCGTGATTGCTATGGGTCTCTATCCAGCACCATTTACAGATGCAATGCAAGTATCTGTTTCCGATTTGCTGAAACATGTAGCGACATCTAAATTAGTGCCCTGATCAAGGACTTTACCTAAGTACGCATGCCACTAGCTATTTTTTAGAAAACAGTTGGTGGCCGTAGATCAATGCTAGTAGAACTGAATAATATGAATCTGATACCACTTTATCCTGAAATATTTTTGTTGTTGGCAACATGTGCAATCTTGCTCATAGACATGTTCTTGGCTGACAGCAAACGCAACATTACTTACATGTTAAGTATTCTGGCGCTTCTTGGTTGTGGCGTCTTAACATTTGCTAATTCAGATCATGGAACCTCAGTTTATGTCAGTAACAACATGTTTGTTTCTGATCCGATGTCCAATCTTTTGAAACTATTTTCTTACCTTGCGGTTGGTATGACGCTCGTTTACTCTCGCCAGTACGTTACTGACCGTGGTATGAGTAATGACAAATTAGGTGGTGAGTTTTATGTTTTAGCGTTGTTTTCGTTGTTGGGTCAAATGATTATGATCTCCGGCAACAATTTCCTGATCATCTATCTTGGTTTGGAATTGATGTCTCTATCTTTATATGCTTTGGTTGCATTACGCCGCGATCACACTGTATCGACAGAAGCTGCCATGAAGTATTTTATTCTTGGGGCGCTTGCTTCCGGTTTCATGTTGTACGGCATATCCATGTTATATGGCGCAACAGGTTCGTTGGAGTTGGTCGAGGTGGCCAAGGTCGCGGCTTCAGCTACGGCGAACAAAACAATTCTTGTATTTGGTCTGGTATTTCTTGTCGCAGGTCTCGCTTTCAAATTAGGTGTTGTACCTTTCCATATGTGGGTTCCTGACGTATATCAAGGGGCACCTACGGCCGTAACTTTGTTACTTGGCGGTGCTCCGAAATTGGCAGCGTTTGCGATTACTTTCCGTTTATTAGTTGAAGGATTGTTCCCGTTGGCTGTGGATTGGCAGCAGATGTTGGTTGTGCTGGCAGTGTTGTCTATGGCAATCGGCAATGTGACAGCGATCGCACAAACAAATTTGAAGCGTATGCTTGCTTATTCTACGATTTCTCAAATGGGATTTATGTTGCTCGGTATGTTATCTGGCGTTGCAAATGGAAATGCAAATTTAGCGGCTGATGCTTACAGTGCCTCGTTGTTTTATAGCATTACCTACGTAATGACTACTTTGGGAACGTTTGGTATTGTAATGTTGCTTGCGCGCTCAGGATTTGAAGCAGAAACACTGGATGACTTAAAAGGCCTGAATAAACGTTCTCCTTGGTTCGCATTCGTGATGTTGTTGTTAATGTTCTCCTTGGCTGGTATTCCGCCAATGATGGGCTTCTATGCTAAATTGTCGGTGTTGCAAGCAGTGCTTGCAACGAATCAGGTATGGCTGGCGGTCGTCGCAGTTTTGTTCTCCCTAATCGGTACATTCTATTACTTGCGTGTTGTTAAATTAATGTATTTCGATGAGCCAACTGATACAGCCGTTATTACTGCTTCAGCGGATGTACGTCTGGTATTAAGTATTAACGGTATTGCTGTGCTGCTGCTGGGATTGGCTCCAGGTGCATTAATGTCTGCATGTGCGGTCGCAATTGTCAAAACCCTTGCTTCCTAAGGTGATATCTTTTGGGTAGTAATATATATAGCTGGGTGATTGTAGGATTAGCTGTTTTGGCGGCTAATCTTCCTTTTATTAACGAGCGCTGTTTCGCATTGATAGCGTTGCAGCGTTTTTTTTTGGGGAAGCCACTTTGGTTTCGTTTGTTTGAGTTAGTCGTCTTGTATTTTTTTATTGGTGCTCTAGGATTTTTATTTGAATCAAAATTAGGCAATCGCTTTACGCAGACATGGGAATTTTATGCGATTACGTGCTGCCTTTTCTTGGTAATGGCATTCCCCGGATTTGTATTTCGCTACCTGAGGCGAACCAATGGTTGATGATCTCTCTCCAACGACGGATCTCCACGAAAAAAAATTACACGGTACTGTTGCATACGAAGGGAGTTTTCTTCGCGTGCAGCGTGATAGCGTTTCTCTTCCTGATGGGAAAACTGCTACCCGTGAATACATTAAACATCCAGGTGCGGTAGTCATCATTCCTGTGCTTGATGATGGCAAAGTTTTACTGGAAAAACAGTTTAGATACCCATTAGGCAAGGTTTTTATTGAATTTCCCGCTGGAAAAATCGACATTGGCGAGGATCCTCTTGATTGTGCTAAACGCGAGTTAAGAGAAGAAACAGGCTATACAGCGCTCGATTGGCAGCATTTATGTACTATTCATAATGCGATTGCTTACTCTGATGAGCATTTGGAAATATATATAGCTCGCGGTTTGCGAGAAGGTTTCAAGTCTTTAGATGATGGGGAGTTCCTGGAGACGTTTACTGCTACGCCTAAGCAAATGATGGAATGGGTGAGGCAGGGGGACATTACTGATGTCAAAACCGTCATCGGCACTTTCTGGTTAGAAAAAATTCTTAGTAATCAGTGGTGCTCAAATTCGATGAAATGAATATTGATTGACAATCAGCATATAAAAAAAGCCGCTATTTCTAGCGGCTTTTTTTATTACATATTTGGATAGTTCGGGCCACCACCACCTTCTGGGGTTACCCAGACGATGTTTTGTGTTGGATCTTTGATATCACAAGTTTTGCAGTGTACACAGTTCTGGGAGTTAATTTGCAGACGGTCTTTACCATCATCTGTTTTCATAAACTCATAAACACCTGCTGGACAATATCTCGCTTCCGGCCCTGCATATTTAGCCAGATTAATCTCAACTGGAACCTTTGTATTTTTCAACGTTAAATGGATAGGTTGATCTTCAGCATGATTTGTATTGGAGATGAATACGGATGACAATCGATCAAACGTTAATTTCCCGTCAGGTTTAGGATAGTTGATTGGTTGAAATTCTGACGCTGGCCGCAGACATTCGTGATCTGCATGTGTATGGCGTAAAGTCCACGGAGCCTTGCCGCCAAATACAACTTGATCAATACCGACCATCAATGTTCCCAAATACAATCCTTTACTCATCCAAGGTTTGAAATTACGAGCCTTATGTAATTCTTCATGCAACCAAGATTGCTCAAAAGCAGCGCTGTATGCAGTGATTTCGTCGTACTGGCGGTTTTCTCCTAATGCATCAAAGACTGCATTGGCGGCTAACATGCCTGTTTTAATTGCAGCGTGGCTACCTTTAATACGGCTTGCATTGAGGAACCCTGCATCACAACCAATCAATGCGCCACCTGGGAAGGTCAGTTTAGGCAATGACTGCAAACCGCCAGCCGTAATGGCTCGCGCGCCGTATGCTATGCGTTTGCCGCCTTCAAAAAATTTTCTGATTTCTGGATGAGTTTTATAGCGTTGAAATTCTTCGTATGGTGACAAATAAGGATTTTCATACCCAAGTCCTACAACATAACCGACTGCAACCTGATTATTTTCAAGGTGATAGAGAAATGAACCACCGTAGGTACTGCTATCCAAAGGCCAGCCTGCTGTATGAATGACTAAACCGGGTTGGTGTTTTGCAGGATCAATTTCCCATAACTCTTTAATGCCGATACCGTAAGTTTGAGGGTCTTTATCTTTATCGAGGTTGTATTTAGAAATTAATTGCTTGCCCAGATGTCCACGAGCGCCTTCGGCGAATAAAGTATATTTCGCATGTAGCTCCATACCCAACTGGAACGACGGACCTGGCTCACCTTCACGGTTCACGCCCATATTACCTGTTGCAACGCCTTTTACCGAGCCATCTTCGTTATATAAAATTTCTGCGGCTGTAAAGCCTGGGAAGATTTCCACTCCAAGAGACTCAGCCTGCTGACCTAACCAGCGAACGATATTTGCCAGCGAGACGATGTAATTACCATGATTTTGAAAGCAACTTGGTAACAGCCAGTTTGGTGTTTTGTGTGCTTTTGTTTCAGACAAAAATAAAAAACGGTCTTCTGTCACTTCCGTATGTAACGGTGCGCCCAGTTCTTTCCAGTTAGGGAATAACTCCGTCAAAGCTTGCGGATCCATGACGGCGCCAGAAAGTATGTGCGCACCAAGTTCTCCGCCTTTTTCCAGAACACAGACAGACACTTCATTGCCTTTTTCTGCTGCTAATTGTTTTAATTTAATTGCGGCAGATAAACCTGCAGGCCCACCACCAACGATAACGACGTCATATTCCATCGCATCGCGTGGACCATACTGTTCAAGGATGTTTTGTGTCATGGCTAAAATTGCTTTCGTGAAATTTTCGAACGAGCGTGCTAATTTGTGTAGAGCATAATATATGCTGCCAGTATATTTCGCAAGTTAGGGAACGAACAAGTTCGTGATCCGATTGTTGCAGAAATTTTGCAAATTATCGCAGAGATGTATCGATAGGGGCACGAATTTTATTGTGGTCATCTATAAGACTGCAGGCATCTAAGGTACTGCCGAAGATAGTGGATGTGTTTTCTGTAAATTCCGTACAACATGGGTCGGATGTCTATGTCATCATAGCGTTTCGTCTTAGAGTAGTGCGCTTATTCAAATAATCTGTGGAGATACACATGGGAATAGAAGTTAATTTCGAAGGAAAAATAGCACTGGTGACAGGTGCTTCCAGCGGTCTTGGCGCGAGATTTGCAAAAATTCTGGCGCAAGCGGGTGCGCAGGTAGTACTGGCGTCACGCCGTATTGATCGATTGAAAGAGTTAAGAGCCGAAATTGAAGCTGAGGGGGGGGCCGCACATGTGGTCGCATTGGACGTTACGGATTATGGCAGTATTAAGTCGGCGATTGCTCATGCCGAAACGGAGGCTGGTCCTATCGATATTCTGATCAATAACTCTGGTGTTTCTACAACACAGCGATTGATTGATGTTACGCCGGACGATTATGCGTATGTGATGGATACCAATCAGCGTGGTGCTTTTTTTGTGGCCCAGGAGGCTGCTAAACGTATGATCGCCCGCCATAAAGGTGACCCCAAAAAACAGCATCGTATCGTCAACATTGCATCTGTAGCTGGCTTGCGCGTACTACCGCAGATTGGCGTGTATTGCGTCAGTAAGGCAGCGGTTGTGCATATGACGAAAGCAATGGCAGTGGAATGGGGGAAATACGGTATCAATGTCAATGCAATTTGTCCCGGTTATATTTCGACTGAGATTAATTCAGATTATTTTGATACTGAACAAGGACGCAAGCTGATTGATTTGTTGCCGAGAAAACGCGTTGGCACACCTGAAGATCTTGATGGTTTGTTGTTGTTGCTGGCTGCTGAAGAGTCTCGTTTTATTAATGGCGCTATCGTGACAGCAGATGATGGAATGAGTGTGCAATGACGGAGGTGACGGTTGCGGATAAAAAGCTGGTGTATACCGTCACCATACCGATCCGTTGGGGCGATATGGATGCGATGGGGCACGTCAACAATACGATCTACTTCCGCTACATGGAGCAAGCCAGAATAGAGTGGTTGCAGATGATGGGATGTTTGCCGGATGATAATGGTAATGGTCCTGTCATCGTCAACGCACATTGCACTTTTAAAAAACCGCTGAAGTATCCAGATCAGGTAGAGGTGTGCACTTATATTGGTGCAGCGGGACGAAGCAGTTTTGAAACCGTGCAGGAAATGCGCTCAGTCAGTGATGGCTATGTCTTATATGCTGAAGGTGGGGCGAAAGTTGTCTGGGTCAGTCCTGTGACGGAAAAATCAGTGCCTTTGCCGGACCCGATCAAGCAAAAGCTAAACGAAATGAAACAATCCAAGCGTAAAAAAAACTGAGTACCTCACACGACAAGGGCTGATCAGCGAATGATGCCTAGTAATTTGTGTACAAGCTCGCTGGAAGTAGATGCTGTGAATTTGCGCATGAGCTTTGCTCTGTGCATTTCCACAGTGCGTGGACTAAGACCTATCTGACGAGCGATCAGCTTACTGGTTTTTCCTTCGACCAGCAGCGCTGCAATTTCTCTTTCTCGTGGTGTCAGCTCTGCCGTCACGGGACGTTTAGCACTCAAATCATCAAATGTCCAAATTCCATAAGCATGCGGATCTTCTTTTTGTAACCCTCGGCCCGATACATGGCACCAGAATAATTCAGCATTGGCACGCTTCATGATGCGCTCATCAGAATAAGAGCCTTTGGCATTCATAATTGGTGTTATCCGGACACCGGTTCTTTCAAACTCATCTGGACTTGGATACAGCACCAGAAACGATTGTCCAATCAGTACTTCCTTCTGATAGCCAAACATATTCGCCAGTGCATCATTACATGCTCTGATAATGCGATTTTGTGACACGCACATGCCGACTGGCGCATACTGGAAAATGGATTCAAAATCGATGGCCTGCACAGCGTTCATATTGCGGTAAGTAGTTGTTAAGTTTTTGCCTGATTATTCAGGTATTTTTACGGTATTGCGCAGTATAGCGCAGCATCATATCCTGTATGTCAGTTGAAAACGCTGGTGGTTTGACGATTGATATTGATCGAACTGCCAGAAATAAATAAGTTGTATTTGAATAAGATAGGGGACGGTTATGAATAAGGTTTATCCTGATGCAGCCGCTGCGCTGGCGGATATCGTAAAAGACGGTCAAACCATTGCAGTAGGTGGATTTGGTTTATGCGGCATTCCTGAGGCATTGATTGCCGCGTTACGCGATACGGGGGTGCAAAATCTGACCGCGATTTCGAATAATGCCGGTGTAGATGGCTTCGGATTAGGTCAATTACTGACAACGCGCCAGATTAAAAAAATGATTTCGTCATATGTAGGCGAAAATAAAGAGTTTGAACGTCAGTATCTCGCTGGTGAGTTACAGCTGGAATTTACTCCGCAAGGCACTCTGGCTGAAAAGTTGCGTGCTGGTGGTGCTGGTATTCCTGCATTTTTTACCAAAACCGGCGTTGGTACGATTGTCGCTGAAGGCAAAGAAATCAGGGAATTTGATGGTCAGCAATATGTGATGGAGCGCTCATTAGTTTCCGATGTCTCTTTGGTGAAAGCATGGAAAGCAGATAAATCCGGTAATCTGGTGTACAGAAAAACTGCTCGCAACTTTAATCCTAATGTCGCAATGGCAGGTAAGGTCACTGTTGCTGAAGTCGAAATACTGGTCGAGACCGGCGAATTGGATCCGGATGAAATTCATACTCCAGGTATTTTTGTGCAGCGTATCGTCGTCAATAGCTCACCTGAAAAACGTATTGAACAACGTACAGTACGTTCTGCAAAATAAATCTAAGGAGACATAATATGGCTTGGAATCGTGACGAAATGGCTGCGCGCGCGGCGCAAGAGTTACAAGATGGTTTTTATGTAAATCTCGGAATTGGTTTACCTACTCTGGTAGCCAATCACGTTCCGGAAGGAATGGAAGTATGGCTTCAGTCAGAAAATGGTCTATTGGGCATTGGTCCATTTCCAACGGAAGATGAAGTAGATCCAGATATGATTAATGCTGGCAAACAAACAGTGACAACTTTGCCAGGCTCATCCATTTTTAGTTCGGCAGATTCGTTTGCCATGATCCGCGGTGGGAAAATTAATCTGGCGATTCTCGGTGCAATGCAGGTCAGCGAAACAGGCGATCTGGCGAACTGGATGATCCCTGGCAAGATGGTCAAGGGGATGGGGGGCGCAATGGATCTGGTGGCAGGCGTTGGTCGCGTGGTGGTTCTCATGGAGCATGTTGCCAAGGGGGATGCTCATAAAATTCTGAAGGCCTGCAATTTGCCTTTGACCGGTGTTGGCGTAGTTAATCGCATTATTACAGATCTGGGTGTGATTGATGTGACACCAAAGGGCTTGAAACTAGTTGAGTTGGCCGCTGGCGTCAGTAAAGAAGAAATCGTCACCAAGACAGAAGCAACGCTGGATGTGAGTGAGTTTGCTTAAGTTTAGATTTATTGACATCAGTATATGAAAAAGCCGCTAGTAATAGCGGCTTTTGTACATCTGAGTGAATGATTATTTGGTTATTTCTTTGTTGGTGGCATTTCACCGATCGGCTTGATATCTCCGCAGTCTGATGACAGCCATTTCCCACTTGTTTCCATGTGTTGCGAAATGGCCTGCCCGTGCGCAGTTCCCTTGAAATCGTAGACTGAGCTCATGCTGTCTCCCGTGGCGCTTCCTTTTACGGTACCTACCCCCTTCATTTCCGGACTATCGCAGATTAAGTCCATCGAGTAATTGCTGCCGGATTTCGACACATTTTTGCTTTGGCAAGACTGCTGTTCTTTGGCTGCGGTGAAAGGGGCATTTTGTTCGGTCATTTCTTTTGAAATGCAGACTTTATGCACCATCGCACCATTTTGCATGGCAGGCATCTTAATACCCATTTGCTTCATTTTTTCTATTTGTTCAGGGGAAATTTTGGGCATACTTTTCATCGCGTCCGAACGCATGCTCATTTCCCATAAACCTGGTTTCATTTTGTCGGATGCCTGTACGTGTAAGGCTAACAAGCTAAGGCTGAGCAACAGTGGTCGTATCATTGTAGTCATCTTTACTCCTTGTAAACTTGGTGTGAGAACGTGGCCGAAGATAAATTGCTTATCGACATTGAACAGCTAAGTAGTCTTCGTTTGTGCTTTATTGAGCAACCCAGCCACCATCCATGTTCCATGCCACGCCACGTACCTGACTGCCAGCGTCGCTACAGAAAAATACGGCCAAATCTCCTAGTTGATCAGGTGTAACGAATTCACCAGAGGGTTGTTTTTCTGCAAGTAATGCTTTTTTTGCCTCATCATTGCTGATATGGTCTTTTTCTGCGCGCGCATCAACTTGCGTTTGTACTAGTGGAGTCAGTACCCAGCCCGGGCATATGGCATTGCAGGTAACACCAGATTGCGCGGTTTCCAGAGCAGTTGTTTTTGTGAGGCCAATGAGTCCGTGTTTTGCCGCAACATAAGCAGATTTTTGTGCCGAGGCGACGAGGCCATGTACCGAGGCGATATTAATAATGCGTCCCCAGTTATTGGCTTTCATGTGCGGTAGTGCCAGTCGGGTGGTGTGGAAGCAGGATGTCAGATTGATCGCAATAATGGCATCCCATTTTTCTTCTGGAAAATCTTCAATATTGGCGACATGTTGTATGCCTGCGTTATTGACTAAAATATCTACGCCGCCAAATTCTTGTTGTGCATACGCCATCAGATCAGCAATTTCTTTGGATTTGCTCATGTCGGCATTGTGATAGCCGGTTTTAACTCCGTAGTCTGTTTCAGTTTGTTGTTGAATGTGCCGAATGTCATCAGCATTTCCGAAGCCATTAAAAATAATAGTGGCGCCTTGCTTTGCCAGCGAATGTGCAATACCTAGCCCGATTCCAGAGGTGGAGCCGGTAACTAAAGCGGTTTTTCCTTGCAATATTGATGATGGCATATTGATTCCTGACTGAGTTATGGGTGAAAAATCATGCGATAAAAATTCATAACGATGATTTTAAGCGTAACGACCAGTAAAATGTCAGGCATTTCCATCAATAGAAATATCTCAACAAGGAGTGATCATGCAGGCTACACGCAAAGCAGTGCAATGCATTTCCCCGGCCGGGCTGCACACCATGTCATATAAGGAATGGGGAGATGCAGACAACCCTAAGGTATTGGTATGTGTGCATGGCGTTACTCGGGTTGCTGACGATTTTGATGCATTAGCAAGCGCGATGTGTGATGAATACCGGGTTGTGTGTCCTGATGTGGTCGGGCGTGGACAATCAGGTCGCTTGCGCAATCCCATGTTCTATCAGGTGCCGCAGTATGTCAGTGATATGGTGACGTTGCTGGCGAGATTGGATGCTACACACGTCGACTGGTTCGGCACCTCCATGGGGGGCTTGATCGGTATGGGGTTGGCGTCACTGGCGGACAACCCTATTCGTAAACTGATTTTGAATGATGTCGGGCCAGCTTTGAATCTTACGGCTCTTGCAAGAATCGGAGAGTATATTGGTCAGGATGTTCGTTTTCAGACGTATGAGGAGGCAGTGACATATATACGTTTGATCTCTGCTTCATTTGGTCCGCATACCGATGCGCAATGGGATAAGCTGGCACATGATGTGTTACGGCAAAATCCGGAGGGACAGTGGATACGTCATTACGATCTTGCTTTGGCTGAGCCATTTAAGTTGACGACGCCGGAGCAAGCGACTCTGGCACAAGCCATGCTTTGGGCTGCCTACGATGCAATACGCTGTCCGACTTTGCTGGTCAGGGGAGAGTTATCCGATCTGATCTCTGCCGAATCTGCCCACGAAATGACGCAGAGAGGCCCTCGTGCGACGAGGGTGGAAATATCGGGAGTCGGCCATGTGCCGACGTTCGTACAGCCTGAACAGATTGCAATCGCGAGACAATTTTTGCTTAGTAAAGATTAAATAAGGATGATATGGGTATTCAGCGATTACACGTAGGTCATCGCCTGTCAGAGGTGGCGATATTCAACAAGGTTATTTATCTTGCGGGGCAAATTCCGGAGGATGTCAGTCAGGGAATCACAGGTCAAACCCGAGAAGTGCTGGGCCATGTAGATCGCTTGCTGGCAGAGGCGGGGAGTGATAAGAAGCATATTCTTAGTTGCCAGATTTTTTTGTCAGATATCAGTTTGATCAATGAAATGAATCAGGTGTGGGATGTCTGGGTTGCGCCGGAAAATTCTCCGCCGCGAGCGACGGTCGAGGCGAAGTTGGCTAACCCCGAATGGTTGATTGAGATTGTCGTTACAGCGGCACAAATATAAAAAGAGTTATATGGTATCTATTTCGGCCACCGTGTCTGAGTCCCAGTTGCTGGAAGGACTGTCGGAAGCAGAGGCAGAGCGGTTTTTACAGGCGCTTGAATTTGTCACGCCTTTGTATTCCGGCAAGGATGTAATTACCGGACAAAATGCCTTGCAGTTTGTGCAGGGTGTCGTATCCACGCTGGCGATGCTTCGCACGGATATCGATACAAGAATAGCGGCGCTATTATTTGAGTTGCCGGCACTATGTCCTGCGGCTGCAGAGCAAATTGAGGCACGTTTTGGCAGGGAGCTTGTCGAGTTGGTGAGTGGTATCCGGCGCTTGATGAAACTGCGCGAAGCCGCGCTGACACAGCACGATGTCGGACGGGGTAAAGACGCTGCGGGCAAAGCGGCAACCCAGATGGAAACTTTACGCAAGATGATGTTGGCGATGGCGACCGACATGCGCGTGGTGTTGATTCGCCTGGCGTCACGTGTAACAACACTGCGCTATTTTGCTGAGTGTAAGCGTGACGATGGCGCTGCTCAGCAATATGCCAGTGAAACCATGGATTTATATGCGCCGCTTGCGAACAGGTTGGGGGTCTGGCAACTGAAATGGGAGCTTGAAGATTTATCGTTCCGTTTCCTTGAGCCTGCGCAGTACAAGCGGATAGCGAAAATGCTGGAAGAGAAGCGGCTCGAGCGAGAGAGCTTCGTTGTTTCAGCGATTGCCAGATTGAATTCTGAATTAAAGGCTGCGGGTATTAAAGCGGAAGTATCAGGACGTCCGAAGCATATTTACAGCATCTGGAAAAAGATGAAGGGAAAGGATGTCAATTTTGACGAGTTATATGACGTCAGAGCTTTCCGTGTCATCGTCAACGATATCAAAGACTGTTATACCGTGCTCGGCATTGTGCATAACGCCTGGGTACCGCTGCCAAGAGAATTTGATGATTATATTTCGCGTCCCAAACCGAATGGTTATAAATCATTGCATACGGTGGTGGTCGTCGAAGATGGTCGTCCTTTGGAGGTGCAGATCAGAACGCGGGAAATGCATCAGTTTGCAGAATATGGTGTGGCTGCCCACTGGCGTTATAAAGAGAGCGGTGGATCGAATTTTCTGGCGCAAGAATATGACGAAAAAATTGCCTGGTTGCGTCAACTGCTGGCTTGGAAGACGGACGTTGCTGAAACCGTTGTTGAGCACGAGGATGTGCAACGGGAATGGGTAGAAAAGCTCAAGGCGGCGAGTCTTGATGATCGAATTTATGTATTGACACCGCAGGCACGTGTCATCGAGTTACCAAGGAATGCGACGCCTATCGATTTTGCGTATCAGTTGCATACCGATGTTGGTCATCGTTGTCGGGGCGCGCGCGTGGATCATGTCATGGTGCCGTTAAATACACCGCTGAAAAATGGGCAGACCGTCGAAATTATCACGCTGAAAGCCGGTTCCGCACAATCTGGCCCATCCCGTGACTGGCTGAATCAGGAGTATTCAGCCAGTACGCGCACTAAAAGTAAAATCCGTGCTTGGTTTAATGCAATTGACCAGCAGGAAACATTGTCAAATGGCCGCGCGTTGGTGGAAAAAACTTTACAGCGGGAAGGTAAAACGGCTGTCAATCTGGAAGAGTTGGCACGTAAGTTAGGATTTGCTGCGGTGGATGATTTGTTCTTATCGGTCGGTAAGGATGAATTCAGTTTACGCCAGATAGAAACGGTGTTGCGTGATAACGTCGAGACGGTACTGGTTGATGAATTTAGTATCACTAATAAAAGTAAATCTTCCAGCGTTACACAAGGAGCTAAGTCTGGCGTATTGGTAGTTGGTACTGATGGCTTGATGACACAATTAGCACGCTGCTGCAAGCCAGCTCCTCCAGATGATATTGTGGGTTTTGTGACGCGCGGTAAAGGTGTGTCGATACATCGCCTGACCTGTAAAAATTTTGCAGAAATGCGCAATAAGGCACCTGAGCGTGTGATCCAGACTACTTGGGGTGGGCATGATAAGGACACAGTCTATCCTGTTGATATATTTGTACTTGCGCAAGATCGGCAAGGATTGTTGCGGGATATTTCTGAGGTGTTTTCGCGTGAAAAAATGAATGTTATTGGTGTCCAAACGCAAAGTGCAAAATCGCAGGCGAGAATGTCGTTTACCGTTGAGATTGCAGGTACAGCGATGCTGCAGAGGGCATTGATGGTCATTCAGGAGGTTAGCGGTGTTCTGGAGGTTCGCAGGCAATAAGTCGGAGGAATTGTTTTTGCCTCGCAAAATCAGAGATATGTTTTAAGAAATTTCGGTCAGCTACTAGCAATTACTTAAAAGTCTCTGATATACTCTCGTTTCTTTAGACGCGTAGCTCAGCTGGTTAGAGCACTACCTTGACATGGTAGGGGTCGTTGGTTCGAGTCCAATCGTGTCTACCATAGATTTTAGATGTACATTTCTTGAATAAGAGCGAGAAAGGCAGCCTGGTTATGACACCGCGAACTACCACGAAAATGGTTTGGGAGCGACTCTAGTCGGGCTCTTTTTCGTCTGTATTAAATTGAAAAAGCACGGCTAGCCGTGCTTTTTTTTCGTCTGCATTTTTGATTTCTAATTATCGGCAAACTTCTGCCACTTTGGAGAGTGACATGGTCTCAGTAAAACTTCCTGATGGTTCGCAGCGTCAATTTGATGCTCCAGTTACAGTGGCACAGGTGGCGGCTAGTATTGGCGCTGGTCTTGCAAAAGCGGCCTTGGCTGGCCGTGTGGATGGAAGGCTGGTAGATACATCTCACCTGATCGAGCAGGATGTCGAGTTGGCGATAGTGACGGATAAGGATGCGGATGGCTTGGAGGTGATACGCCATTCTACCGCTCACTTGCTGGCCTATGCAGTTAAGGAATTGTATCCGGATGCGCAAGTGACGATAGGTCCTGTGATCGAAAACGGCTTTTATTACGACTTTTCGTACAAACGTCCTTTCACGCCAGATGATTTGGTGTTGATCGAGAAGAAAATGTTTGAGCTTGCTAGAAAGGATGAGCAAGTGGTGCGTAAAGTGCTGCCTCGCGATGAGGCTGTTGCTTACTTTAAATCTATAGGTGAAGCATATAAGGCGGAGATTATTGAATCAATTCCTGCAGATCAGGATGTTTCCTTATATACCGAAGGTAGCTTTACTGATTTGTGCCGTGGGCCACATGTGCCGTCGACCGGCAAGCTGAAGGTGTTTAAGTTGATGAAACTGGCAGGTGCTTACTGGCGCGGCGACTCTAAGAATGAAATGCTGCAGCGGATTTATGGCACTGCTTTTGCAAAGAAAGAGGATCAGGAGCAATACCTTCACATGTTGGAAGAGGCGGAAAAACGCGACCATCGTAAGTTGGGTAAGGCGCTTGATTTATTCCATTTTCAAGATGAGGCTCCTGGGTTGGTATTTTGGCATGCAAAGGGGTGGACTATCTGGCAGCAGGTCGAGCAATATATGCGTAAAGTTTACCAGGACTGTGGCTATCAAGAAGTGAAGGGGCCGCAAATTTTGGATAGTAGCCTGTGGGGTAAAACCGGGCACTGGGATAACTACAAAGATAATATGTTTGTGACAGAGTCGGAAAATCGTGCATATGCTTTGAAGCCGATGAATTGCCCTGGCCATGTGCAGATTTTTAATTCTGGCATGAAGAGCTATCGTGATCTGCCTTTGCGCTTTGGTGAGTTTGGTCAATGTCACCGTAACGAGCCTTCTGGTGCCCTGCATGGTATTATGCGCGTTCGCGGCTTTACTCAGGATGATGGTCATATTTTTTGTACTGAAGAGCAGATTCAGGATGAGGTCATTGCATTCCATCCTCAGGCAATGAAAGTCTATGACGACTTTGGTTTTAAAAATATCGCTATTAAACTTGCTTTGCGTCCAGATAATCGCATTGGTACTGATGAAATATGGGATAAGGCTGAAGAGACTTTGCGCGCAGGTTTGCGTAGCTGCGGCGTGACTGAATGGGAAGAGTTGCCTGGTGAGGGGGCTTTTTATGGTCCGAAGATTGAGTATCACCTGAAAGATAGTCTCGGTCGTCCGTGGCAAGTTGGTACGATGCAAGTCGATTTCTTTATGCCCGGACGTCTGGGCGCGGAATATGTGGCGGATGACAATAGTCGGAAAGTGCCGGTCATGTTGCATCGTGCGATTGTTGGTTCTATGGAGCGCTTTATTGGTATTTTGATAGAAAACCACGCTGGCGCCTTGCCTTTGTGGTTGGCACCAGTGCAAGTATCTGTCTTGAATATCTCCGAGTCGCAGTCGGAATATACAAAATCTGTTGCAGAAATCCTGAAGAAACAAGGATTTAGAGTAAATACCGATTTGCGTAATGAGAAAATTACCTATAAAATACGCGAACATTCAATTCAAAAGTTACCCTACATCGTAGTCATTGGGGATAAAGAACGGGATGCTAACACCGTAGCCGTGCGTACGCGTGGCAATCTGGATCTAGGGGTAATGCCTCTTGATACCTTCATCGCTCGTTTGCAAAACGAAGTGGCAACTAAGGTTTAACAGATCAGTCGGCAATTCTGCTTTGGCAGAATAGCGCGGTAAAGATTTTATTTTTTAAAGGAAACTGCAATAGCTACCGAAAGAACACATCGTATCAACGGTGAAGTTACCGCGCCTGAAGTGCGCTTGTCTGGCGTTGATAACGAACCTCTGGGGATCGTTAAACTGGGTGAGGCGTTTCGCTTGGCCGAAGAGGCTAATGTGGATTTGGTGGAGATTGCACCAACTGCCCAGCCTCCAGTTTGTCGTTTGATGGATTACGGCAAGTTTAAGTATCAAGAGCAGAAGAAAGCTCATGAAGCCAAATTGAAACAAAAAGTCATTTTGGTTAAAGAGGTCAAATTCCGCCCTGGTACAGATGATGGTGATTACAACATCAAGCTTCGTAATCTGATCAAGTTTCTCGATGAAGGTGATAAAACAAAGATCACTTTGCGTTTTCGTGGTCGCGAAATGGCTCACCAGGAAATCGGTATGCGTGTACTTGAACGTTTAAAACTGGATTTGGAGCCTTACGGTCAAGTTGAGCAGTTTCCAAAGATGGAAGGTCGTCAGATGGTCATGATTCTGGCGCCGAAGAAAAAAAAGTAAGCATTTGATTTTGCAGCACCTGCCCTGGTAGGGATTGCGATAGGCCAGTTCAGACATGAACTGGCCACAATAAGTGAGAAGTAGGCATCCAAGAGTAGCGATTGTTGCTGCCACCTACCATCATATAAAACTGGAGCTGTCCTAACAGACAGATAGTACTATGCCAAAAATGAAGACGAAAAGTAGCGCAAAAAAGCGCTTTCGCGTCCGTCCAGGTGGTACCGTTAAACGCGGTCAAGCTTTCAAACGTCATATTCTGACTAAGAAAACAACCAAAAACAAACGTCAATTGCGCGGTGCTGTAGGTGTTCATGACACCAACATGGTATCCGTTATGCGCATGATGCCAACAGCCTAACCTCATACTCATTATTTAAGGAGTTATTATGCCTAGAGTAAAACGTGGGGTTACAGCTCGTGCCCGTCATAAAAAAGTACTGAACCTTGCCAAAGGTTACCGTGGTCGTCGCAGTAAAGTATTTCGTATTGCCAAGCAAGCAGTTATGCGCGCTGGTCAATACGCGTACCGCGATCGCCGCAACAAGAAACGCGTATTCCGCGCACTGTGGATTACTCGTATCAACGCAGCAACACGTCAACACGGTATGACTTACAGTGTGTTCATGAACGGCTTGAAAAAAGCTTCTATTGAACTCGACCGTAAAGTACTGGCAGACATGGCAGTGATGGACAAACCAGCGTTTGCTGCGATTGTTAATCAAGTTAAAGCCAACCTGGCTGCGTAATTAGTAATTTGTAGTCGCTTGCGATCTGTTCAGCAGATCGCATCTATCAAGCGGGGCAGAGGTTGATTCCTATGCCCCGTTTTGTTTTCAGCTCATAATTTCAGCTTCTATATAAGCGGGAACAACGCATGAACCCATTAGATCAAATCGTCAGCCAGGCCTGTGCTGATTTTCTTGCGGCAGCGGACGCCGCAGCGCTGGAAAATGCTAAAGCCCTGTACCTTGGCAAAAGTGGTCAGATTACCGAACAGATGAAGAGTCTGGGCAAATTAACCCCAGATGAGCGCAAAGCTCAGGGCGCGATTATTAACGCCGCCAAAGTACAGATTGAAACCGCGTTGACCGAACGCCGCGATGCGCTGGCGAATGCGCAATTGCAGGCACGTTTGAACTCAGAAGCAATTGACGTAACCTTGCCTGGCCGTGGCCGCAGTGTCGGCGGCATCCACCCTGTGATGCGCACCTGGCAGCGTGTCGAAGAGATTTTCCGCTCTATCGGTTTCGACGTGGCAGATGGCCCGGAAATCGAAACTGACTGGACCAATTTTACTGCATTGAACAGCCCGGAAAATCACCCTGCGCGCTCCATGCAAGATACTTTTTATGTCGATGGCAAAGATAGCCAGGGCAAACAATTACTGCTACGCACTCACACCAGTCCGATGCAGGTTCGCTATGCGCGCATGAATAAGCCTCCGATCAAGGTTATTGCTCCTGGCCGTACTTATCGTGTTGATAGTGACGCTACACATTCCCCGATGTTCCATCAGGTGGAAGGTTTGTGGATTGCTGAAGACATCAGCTTCGCAGATCTCAAAGGTGTGTATCTGAATTTCGTTAAAGCATTTTTCGAAACTGACGATTTACAGGTGCGTTTCCGTCCTTCGTATTTCCCGTTTACCGAGCCCTCCGCCGAAATCGACATCGCGTTCGGTAGTGGTCCGCTAAAAGGCCGTTGGTTGGAAGTGTCTGGCTCCGGCCAGGTGCATCCTTCTGTCGTGCGTAATATGGGACTTGATCCAGAAAAATATATTGGTTTTGCGTTCGGCTCCGGCCTTGAGCGTTTGACCATGCTGCGTTACGGCGTGAACGATCTGCGCTTGTTTTATGAAGGCGATTTACGCTTCCTGAAGCAATTCAACTAATTTCTTTGAGCGAATTTTACGTTCAGAACCCCAACATGAGACGGCTGAATTATGCAATTTTCTGAAAACTGGCTACGTACCATGGTCGATCCGAATATGACTTCGGATGAGTTATCCCATTTGCTGACTATGTCTGGTTTGGAAGTCGAAGAGGTGGAGCCAGTAGCTCCACCGTTTACTAATGTCGTGGTTGCCGAAATCCGCGAAATCGCCAAGCATCCGGATGCTGACAGACTCAACATTTGTCAGGTTGACGTTGGTACCGGCACACTATTAAACATTGTGTGCGGCGCGCCGAACGTGCGCGTAGGCATGCGCGTTCCGTGCGCGATGGCTGGTGCAGTACTGCCGCCGGGCGCAGACGGTAAGCCGTTCGAAATCAAGGTAGGTAAACTGCGTGGCGTCGAGTCGCAAGGCATGCTGTGCTCGGCGCGCGAACTGAAATTATCGGAAGATCACGGTGGTCTGATGGATTTGCCGTCGGATGCGCCGGTCGGCCAGAATTTCCGCGATTACTACGAACTCAATGATCTGAAATTCACCATCAAACTGACGCCGAACAAAGCCGATTGCTTGTCGGTGCTGGGCGTTGCGCGTGAAGTGTCGGCATTGACCGGCACACCCATGCAGTTGCCGACTACCAAAGCCTTGCCGGTGACATTAACTGAACGATTGCCGGTAAAAGTTTCAGCCCCAGATTTATGCGGACGCTTCTGCGGTCGTGTGATCCGCGGCGTGAACGCGAAAGCACCAACACCGGAATGGATGAAGCAACGTCTGGAGCGCAGTGGCCAGCGACCGATTTCGGCACTGGTTGATATCTCCAATTATGTGATGCTGGAACTCGGGCGTCCTTCTCATGTATTCGATCTCGATAAAATTCATGGCGGCCTTGATGTGCGTTGGGGTAAAGCGGGTGAGTCACTGAAACTCTTGAACGGTAATACTGTTGCAGTGGATGAATGGATTGGCGTGATTTCTGACGATAAAGAGATTGAATCGTTGGCAGGCATCATGGGTGGGGATTCCACCGCAGTGACGTTGGATACGCAAAATATCTATCTGGAAGCGGCATTCTGGTGGCCGAATGCAATTCAGGGCAGGGCGCGTCGTTTCAACTTTTCTACAGATGCTGCGTACCGTTTTGAGCGCGGTGTCGATTTCGAAAGTATCGTCGAACACATTGAGCGCATCAGTGCACTGATCGTAGAAATTTGTGGCGGCAGTGAGCAAGTTAAACTGGGGCCTGTCGACGATCAGATCGTTAACTTACCGCAGCGCTTGCCAGTCAAATTACGTACTGCGCGTGCGCAAAAAGTGATTGGCGTGCCGCTGACGGACGTAATGATTGCTGATATTTTTAAACGGTTGAATCTGCCGTTTACGCTTCTGGATGGTGAATTTCTGGTGACACCTCCTTCTTATCGCTTCGATATTGAAATTGAAGAGGATTTGATTGAAGAAATTGCGCGCGTGTATGGTTTTGAAAATATTCCGACATTGCCACCTGTTGCCGCCAACTCAATGTTAATTGCACCTGAAAATCAGCGTTCTTTGTTTGCCGTACGTCGCTTGATTGCAGATCAGGATTATCAGGAAGTCGTTAATTACAGTTTTGTAGAAGAAGCATGGGAAAAAGATTTTGCTGGCAATGATAAACCTGTCAGATTATTAAATCCTATTGCTAGTCAGATGAGTGTCATGCGCACGAATCTGTTGGGTAGCTTGATTTCCAATACGCGTTACAATTTAAATCGAAAAATTAACCGTATTCGTATTTTTGAAATTGGGGCTATCTATAAGACTGATGACACTGTACAGGACGGTCCATTGGAGGTCGCAGGTTACCAGCAATCAAAACATTTGGCAGGACTGGCTTACGGTCCTGTAGCAGATGAGCAATGGGGGCTAGCGACTCGAAATGTCGATTTTTTCGATGTCAAAGCGGATGTGGAAGCATTGTTTTCACCAAAGGTATTACGTTTCGTGAAAAGCCAGCATGTCGCATTGCATCCAGGACGTAGTGCGGATATTGAGTGCGACGGACACGTCATTGGGTTTATCGGTGAGTTGCATCCTCGTTTGCAGCAAAAATATGACTTACCTTTGGCGCCAGTTGTTTTTGAACTGGATTCTGCAGCATTGCAGTCTGTTCATGTTCCTGTATATCAAGAAATTTCCAAGTTTCAAGCGGTGACACGCGATCTGGCTCTTGTTGTTAAGCAAACACTTTCAGTGCAGGATTTACTGGATGTATTTTATACTGAAGTAGCAGCTAATCCTGTATGCAAAATGGTGCAAGCCATTGTTTTGTTTGATGAATATCGTGGAAAAGGTTTAGAGTTTGACGAGAAAAGCCTTGCTTTCCGCTTTAGCTTGCAAGATACTCAAGCAACATTACAGGACGATATAGTGGAGGCAGCAATGGCAGCATTTACTCAAGCTGCAGGAGCTAAATTCTCTGCTAAATTACGTTGAGATGATTGATTGTTGCTCGCATAGACTGGATGAGTTTGATAATGAATGACGTAAATTCCGCTGAATTTCAGTCAGTGCTGGATGCTGATTTAAATCGTGCGATGCTGGAGGCCAGGGCTCGTTCTCAAGCGGAAAAAGAGTTACCCACCTTAACCAAGGCCGAGTTAGCTGAATTGCTTTTTGAGCAAGTTGGTTTGAACAAGCGCGAGGCAAAGGATATGGTGGAAACTTTTTTCGATGAAATTCGCGATGCCTTGGAAAGAGGTGAGGCCGTAAAATTGTCCGGTTTTGGCAATTTTCAGCTTCGCGACAAACCTCAGCGTCCGGGACGTAACCCGAAAACTGGGGAAGAAATTCCTATTACTGCACGTAGAGTTGTCACTTTCCATGCCAGTCAAAAACTGAAAGGTATGGTTGATGATGCTAGTGGTCAACCTCTTGCGCACGCTGCCTGAAAATTCTCATGACTGAATTCAAGATTGAACCTGTCACCTTACCGCCTATTCCTGCGAAGCGTTATTTTACAATTGGTGAGGTGAGTGAATTATGTGGCGTGAAGCCACACGTTTTACGCTATTGGGAGCAAGAATTTTCTCAATTGAAGCCAGTGAAACGGCGTGGTAATCGTCGTTATTACCAGCATCATGAAGTGTTATTGATACGCCGGATTCGTGAATTGCTGTATGAGCAGGGGTTCACCATTAACGGTGCCCGGAATAAGTTGGGAACTCATTCTGGTGAACGTGCAATGATGGAAACTGAGAAAGATGAACCAGTCGTTAATTTGTTTCAAATCAGAGATGAACTACTCTCAGTTCTTGCCTTGCTAAAGCCTTAAGACACAAAACATAAGCCATAAAACAAGGGCTGATAGGGATAAAATCCTATCAGCCCTTGTTTTTATCCCGAGATTATTTATGCTGCAGCTTTGTATCTGGTTGGCGTGGTGGTGATTGGTAAGCACCCGGTAAAGTCGTCTTGAACCGCGCTCCGGATTTATAGAACATAGTGTCTACGTAATAACTGGGTACATGTACATTATGAATCTGAATGCAGTTCCTCCCGTGCCAAGGCGCCGACGCCATAGTGCCGAATTCAAAGCCCAGGTAGTTCAGGCTTGCGAGCAACCAGGTGTCTCCAT